>NZ_APNG01000010.1:0-164425 GCF_040361255.1 Salinisphaera sp. T5B8
GTTGGCCCGAATCGCGACTGCGCGCTGCTGAGTTTCGGGGCTAATCAAGTTGTTTTTTGTTGGATTACGCTTCGCTAAACCAACCTACGCCCTGGCGGTAAATTAAAGTGGACAGCATTATTTACTATTATATCCTTCCGCAGGGGATTCAGGTTCGTAGCTGCTCTATTCAGGATCGTTGCATGAGGCTAGTATATTTCTTTTGGGCGTATTCGTGAGGCTGAAGAAATCTAGAAGCTCGGTCATGTCGGACAACCTGATAGAGGGGTCGCGCGCGGATGCTCTATTCCAACCAACAGTTAGGAATAAACTCCCCACCTCTGCGCCGTGACGGCAGTGAGTCGCCGCGGTTCGTTTCAATCCGGCGAGCTCGCCTTGATGTACCACGGCGTACTGTTTCATGCTTGGCCCAACGAGGGCTTTTCTGAATATTAGTTTGCCTTCTTTATCTATACGGTAGAATCGGCCGAAATTCCGAACCAAGGTATTTTGATCGGCCGTAGTGCCATCTATCGCTGGCGCAAGGTAAGCGCTTTCAATATATCTTTTTCTACTTGCGACGTCGTTTGGTGGGGATAGAAGATCGACCCCATCTAGCGCGTTAGCGGGTGGCGCAGGTACCTTCAGCATTCCGAGAATCGTAGGTGCGATGTCGAAAAGCGTGGCCGGGGTCGCTTTGGCGGGCCCAGGTTGGAGCGTCGCATGACCTTTCACGTACCGCTGAATTCCGATGAATACCTTGTTCTGAGCAGGGGAAAAAACTGAGGTGCCGTGTCCAAATGGGGCGGGACTGAATCCGGCCTTGTTGGCGAAGTCACGGTCACGATCGGTCGGGAGTTCCTCCCCATGGTCGGCATAGACTACTACTATAGCGTCTTCTAATAAGCCCCTTCTTTTCAATTGGGTCATTAGACCATCGAATTGCCCATCGACATGCGTGAGCGCACGCAGGTAAGGGGCGAAAGTCTTGAATTGCCTGGCTGCCTGATCGAATGATTGGTTATCGAATGGTGTCTCATACGCATAGGGCCAGTGGGCTGCGGTCAGGTGAACCATAAGCATTACGGACCGATCGGGTAAGTCTGTAACCATTCGCTTTAATCGCGCGGTATATCGACTTGGCTTGTATAGTGAGCTCACGCCTCTGTTCGCGAAATGTATCGGTGTCAGCCAGGCCCCAATTGGCATGAGCGTAAGTAGATTCGTTCCTACAGTATCTACGGCGTCGCCGAGCAAAAAGTCCGTCAATCCCACCGGCGGGGTGACGATTGTCCCAAAGCCGAAGCCTTCGGAGAAATCCGCGAACCGTACCTCGTCCATCGAAAAAACGGTGGCGTAGCCGTTTGACGAAAGGTATTTAGGCAAAGTCCAGAGGCCTTCGAGATCGCTCTTCTCCGCCAGGTTGGAGCGTATGCCGCTATGGATCGGATATAGGCCGGTCAGTATGCTCGTAAGTGCGGGGAAAGTACGCGCAAGCGGTGTGGTCACATCGTCGAAGAGCACTGCGCTCGATAGCCATCTGTGGACTCTCGGGACTATTCGAATGGCAAGTTCGTCATTCTTCAAATGATCGAGACGGAACGAGTCCAGTCCTACCAATATGACGTTAGTACGATCGGAAGAGTCCGTCGGCGGCTGGCCCGGAATGGCGGCTGGTAAAAACAGCAAACCCACGAGCACTAAGCACGAAACACGGGCGCGAAGGTTTGCTAACCGAATAAACCAGTAGGCGCCTAACACCGTCAATAACAACCCCAACCCATACGTTAGATTTGGTTCGCTGGGCCGTACCAGAAACGGCATAGCCGATGACTTGGGGAACAGCTCTTCGTTAAGTAACACCAGATAGCCGCACGTCAGCATAACGCCGGCTATGGTCCATCCCGTGGCCGCCTTTCCTTCCTTCCGGCAGGCGCGGCTGATGTCGCTAAAGATTCGTGCACTGACGCCTAGAATTAGCGCGTGAATACTTATACCGACGACGACATAAAGAAACACGAATCCAAGCACATTGGAACTCGATAGCGCTTGCACCAGCTGATGTCGCAGTTCAATGGGCAGAGCGCTGCCAAGGCTAATGCTTCCAGACGATGCCGCGGAGCCTATAACTTGCGCAATGAAGCACAAGGCGCCTAAAAAGGTAAAAAGAACTGTTTTTCTTAGCATAAAAAAGGCTGGACGAATCCAGCCTTCTGAGATCGTTAGACCAGCGTCGCTGGAATAATTTTCTTTCCCTGTTTTAAGTAGCCGAGCTGCGGCAGTTGGCAGGCTTATACTGGTTGTCCAAGGTACCGTCGCAGACCCAGCTGATAGAGCCGGTAGCAGTAGCTGCCGAACCCGAGCCGGTCGTCGTGCTTGGCGTCAACGTGAGAGTTTTACCGTTCAGCGCGCTATCGGTGCTGTTAAACGTCACCGTGATAACGCCGCCATTTCCGACTACTACGCTGCTGACGTATTCGCCCGAAATCGTACCAGGCAGTCCCGCCTCGGCATTGCTGGTGGGATAGGCACCATCCGTCTGGTAGGTTTCGGCCACTGCCGTCTTGGCGCTACTGGCAAGAGTCAGACCTTCAGAGGCCTTGGCGCGGGTGGTGTAGTTCTGATACTGCGGAATGGCGATGGCCGCCAGAATGCCGATGATCGCGACCACGATCATCAGTTCGATAAGTGTAAAGCCTTGCTGCTTTTGCATTTGGGTTCCCCGTTTGGCGTGAAAGAAGAGCGGCGTCTGTGATGACGTGCTGCTATCCCTGCATGGCATATGCCAGTTTTTTAGGCCTTTATTATCAATAGCCTGCGGCAGTGGTGACGTGGCTCGTCATTCTTCGGACGTCACAAGGTGACGCGTTTGGTCACTAGCGGCCGCGGTAGGTGATCCGGCCCTTGCTCAGGTCGTAGGGCGTGATCTGTACCGTGACGGTATCGCCGCGCAGGATACGGATATAGTGCTTGCGCATCTTGCCGGAAATATGGGCGGTGACGATGTGTCCGTTCTCCAGCTTGACGCGGAAGGTGGTGTTGGGCAGCGTCTCGACGACGGTGCCTTCCATCTCGATGTGGTCTTCTTTGGCCATTGACTCCTGATCTCGATTCTGACGGTTTAACCGGTGGATTATCGGTGATTTGCGTTAGTGGTTCAATCGCTGCGCTTGTTCGCGGACTTAGCGACCGAGGTGGTGGGGCGCCGCGGGGACTTCGATATCGAATTGCCAAGGGCCGCTGGGTCCGGGTTTGTCGATGGCCTGGCGAACGCGCTTGAGAAACTTGCTGCGGGGCAGGTCAATTGCACCCATGCGATAGAGGTGTTCGGAGCCGACCTGGCCGTCGAGTAGGGGGAAGCCCCAGGCGTGCAGCTGGCGGGCAAGCCAGACCAGGGCGATCTTGCTGGCGTCGCTTTCGCGCGAGAACATGGATTCGCCGAAGAACATGCGCCCCAGGGCTACGCCGTAGAGGCCGCCGATGAGCGCGCCTTCGCGCCACACCTCGACGGAATGGGCATTACCCAGCGCGTGGAGCTTGGCGTATGCCGCGCGCATTTCCGGGCCGAGCCAGGTGCCTGGGTTGCCGGCGCGCAGGCCGGCACAGCTGCTGATGACGCTGTTGAAGTCCTCGTCGAGGGTGACCGCGTAGTCGGCCTTGGCGAGCGTACGCTTGAGCCGGCGGGAGACGTGAACCGCGTCGGTTTCGAATACGGTGCGCGGATTAGGACACCACCACAGAATCGATTCGTCGGGGTTGTACCAGGGGAAAATACCCTGGGCATAGGCGCGGCGCAGGCGCTGCGGCGACAGATCGCCGCCCATGGCCAGCAGGCCGTTGGGCTCGTCCAGCGCGAGCTCCGGATCGGGGAACGCGCCGTCGGGCGTATTCGGATCCAGCCAGTACACGCGTAACCGGCTCACGTGCCGTGCGCGGGATGGGCGGCGAAGTTGCTGCGCTCGCGTTGCTCGCGCTGGAAGGATTCCATCATGTCCGCTTCCCGTACACAGAAGTCATCGATGGCCGCCGCGAGCCGCGGATGCGAAATCACATGATACGACCAAGTGGCCACCGGTTCGAAGCCGCGCCGGATCTTGTGCTCGCCCTGGGCGCCCGCGTCGAAACAGGCCAAGCCGTGTTCGATACAGTAGTCGATACCGGCGTAGTAACAGGTTTCGAAGTGCAGGCTATGGTAATCAGTTTCGCAACCCCAATGGCGACCGTAAAGCGTATCGTCGCCGAGCATCATGAAGGCCATGCCCACGGGACGTTCGCGGTGATAGGCCACGAAAAAACGCACGCGCTCGGCCATGCGCTGGCATAGCTCGTTGAAAAACGCCGGCGTGAGGTAGGGCGCCTGACCGCGAATGGCGTAAGTGCGCCCGTAGAACGCATATAGCGTTTGCCAAAGCTCGGCGTCGATATCCTGGGGTCGTAATACGCGAACTTCGACCCCGGCATCGTGCATGCGCTTTCGTTCGCGCCGGATTTCCTTGCGGCGCTTCGACGATAACTGGGCGAGAAATGCGTCGAAATCGTCATAGCCGCGGTTGTACCAGCGATATTGACAGCCCCTTCGGGCGATTGCCCCGCTTTCGCGCAAGGCCACGGCGCTGTCGTCATCGACGAACAGGCTATGCAGCGAAGATGCGTTCTGGCTGCCCGGTAGTTCAGCCAGCGCCTGGGCGAGTTCGCGCCGTGCGTTGTGATCCACCGCGAGTACACGTGGCCCACAGACCGGCGTAAAGGGCACGGCGTTCAGCAGCTTGGGATAATAGTCGAGACCGACCTGCGCATAGGCGTTGGCCCAGGCGAAGTCGAACACGAATTCGCCGTAGGAGTGATGTTTTTCGTAGAGCGGTGCGGCGGCGATGATCTCGCCGGTATCGTTCTTGAGGATACCGTGGGCAGGCACCCAGCCGCTGGCCGCGCTTACGCTCTCGCTGGCTTCCAGCGCGGCCAGAAAGCCGTGGCGCACGAACGGCTGGCCGTCGCTGCACAGCGCATCCCAGCGGTCGGCAGGGATGTCGAGAATGGAATCGAGCTGGACGAGTTGCGCCATGACGGCATCACATCTTGCTAATCGGGGCAGCGAGTTGGTGAGTGGTTCACGTTGAATTCAAGGCGATGCGGTAGAGCGAACGGGTCACGGCCGCGCGAGCTTATGCATGTCGTGCGCTGCGCGCGTTGTCGCACGCGTTGACATTAACTGGGTATCAGCCGTTTAACGCCCGTGTCGGTATGCCGGTCGCATGTGAATAAGAACATAGACGGACAGCCACCGTATACGCACAGGGCAACGCGGCTGACGCATAAAGACAGCGTCACTAGATCGTATCTAGTTGAGCGCGTACCGCTGACCCAGCGTATCGCGTAGCGCATACTGTACGCAGGCATCGTGCTCGAAGGCGTCGAGTTTGTCCTGTTCGTTGTCGGCACTGCCGGCCTCGCGCAGCCGCCCGGCATCGTCGAAACTCACGATCGCGCCCATGGTCTTGACGTGGATCTCGCCGTTTTCGTTGGCCTGATCCTCGTAGGCGACCTGGACATAGCGCAGGCGTTTGTCGGCGAACTGGGGCAGCTCGCGTTTACCCTCGGCCACCGCGGCGGCTTCGTCTTCGCTGAATTCTTCGATCGCCCCGTCCTGGGTGAGCAGGAAATGATGTACGGACATGACGTACTCCGCTATGGGTTGGGCCACAAAACCGTCGGCGCTTGGCCGTGTTTTCGATCCGGCCAGCGACCGCCGCGCGTGCTGATATTCGGCTGCGATCTCTGGTTTGATCGTACACCAGTAAATGGTGCACAAATCGCGCCGATTCAAGGTGCTGCGCTCAGGTGTTCGAGGTCTGGCTGCGCTGCGGTGGGTGGTGTCGGGTACAATTCGCGCGATGACAAGTGAATTGTTGGATTGGCAACGCCGTGTTCGATCCACGGCCGTGAAGGGCGATTGATGGCAAAGGCAGCCGCCAAGCAAACCAAAGCCAGTAAAGCAGGGCCCAAGCCCAGCGCCAAGGCGCGTGAGAAAGACACGCCCAGTGCGCCGCCGAGCCGCTATCGGCAGCGCCTGGGGCGGCTGATGCGTGAGGCCGTGCTGTTCGCGGCCGCGGCGATTACTTTATTCCTGCTGGCCGCACTGGTGTCGTACAGCCCGCGTGACCCGGGCTGGTCGGGCCTGGGCGACGGTACGGCGATCCGCAATCTGTTTGGTGCGCCGGGCGCCTGGTTTGCCGATGTGCTGCTGAGCCTGTTCGGCTATCTGGGCTTCATCTTTCCCTGGCTGGTGCTTTACGGGGGCTGGTTGGTATTCGCCAACAGCGAGCGTGAACGCAGCGATGTGTTCTCGCGCAGTATCCGCGCCAGCGCGCTATTGCTGTGGCTGGTGTCCGGCTGTGGCCTGGCGTGGCTTGCCCTGGGCGATCAGACCCAGGTCATGCCGCAGGGCAGTGGCGGTATTCTGGGGGCAGCCAGCGCGGGCGCGATTGCCAGCGTGATCAATACGTTGGGCGCGGCGTGGCTGTTGATTACGGTGTTCGTGATCACGCTCTCCGTCGGGCTGGGCTTTTCCTGGCTGGTGGTCACCGAGCGCACCGGTCATTTCGTGCTGAGCCTGTTGCACGGCGGCTTTACCGAAACGCTCGATCGATTCCGTGCCTGGCAGGCCAACCGGGCGGAGCGTAAAGCCGCAGCCCCGACGAAACCGGCGCCGAAGAAGAAGTCGCGGATCGAGCCTAAATTCGACAATGGCGCCTCGAAAGAGGCAGAGGCTGCGACACCGGTTGTGTCCAGCGGCGGCGTGAAGGTCAAAAAGCCCAAGAAATCGGTCAAGGCCAGCCAGCTGGATCTGCCCATCGAAGCCCATGTCGATGTGCCCACCTACGATCCGGAACGCGATAGCCCGATCCCGCCCACCGCGTTGCTCGATCCGGCGCGCGAGTCCAAGCACGATCAGGACGAGGCCGTGCTGCAGCGCATGTCCGAGCAGCTGGAACAGCATCTGGCGGATTTCAATGTCCAGGGCAAGGTGGTGGCGGTCGAGCCGGGGCCGGTGATCACCCGTTTCGAGCTGGACCCGGCGCCCGGTGTGAAGGTCAGCCAGATTTCCAATCTGGCCAAGGATCTGGCGCGTGCGATGTCGACCACCAGCGTACGCGTGGTCGAGGTCATTCCCGGCAAATCGGTGGTCGGCCTCGAAATCCCGAATGCCGATCGCGAAATCGTCGCGCTGCGCGAAATTCTCGAATCGCCGCTGTACTCCGGCAACAAGTCGCCGCTGACCATGGCGCTGGGCAAGGATATCGGCGGCAATCCGGTCACGGCCGATCTGGGCAAGATGCCGCATCTGCTGGTGGCGGGTACGACCGGCTCGGGTAAATCGGTGGCGGTGAACGCCATGATTCTGTCGATTCTGCACAAGGCGACCGCCGAACAGGTGCGCCTGATCATGATCGACCCGAAGATGCTGGAACTGTCGGTCTACGAGGGCATTCCGCATTTGCTGGCGCCCGTGGTGACCGACATGAAGGATGCCGCCAATGCGCTGCGCTGGTGCGTGGGCGAAATGGAGCGGCGCTACAAACTCATGGCTGCGCTCGGCGTGCGTAACGTGGCCGGCTACAACACCAAGGTGCGCAAGGCCATCGAAGCCGGTACGCCGATCGAGGATCCGCTGCTCAAGAATGCGCAATCCAACGATCAGGCCGAGGCCGGCGAAGAAGTGCCCACGCTCGAGCCGATGCCGGCGATCGTGATCATCGTCGATGAACTGGCCGACATGATGATGGTGGTCGGCAAGAAGGTCGAAGAACTCATCGCGCGTATTGCCCAGAAGGCACGCGCAGCCGGGTTGCACATGATTCTGGCCACCCAGCGGCCCTCGGTGGACGTGATCACCGGCCTGATCAAGGCCAATATTCCCACGCGTATCGGTTTCCAGGTCGCCTCGAAGATCGACTCGCGCACGATTCTCGATCAGCAGGGCGCGGAAAGTCTGCTCGGTCACGGCGATATGCTTTATCTACCGCCGGGCACGGGCTTTTCCACCCGTGTGCATGGCGCGTTCGTGGACGACCATGAAGTGCACAAGGTGGTGGAATATCTCAAGCAGGTCGGCGCGCCCGACTATATCGACGAAATCCTCGACGGCGGCGGTGCCGACGGCGAGGGTGGTGTAGACGACGAGGAAGACGCCGAGGCCGATCCGCTCTACGACCAGGCGGTGGCGATTGTCACCAAGACCCGCAAGGCCTCCATTTCCTACGTACAACGGCGCCTGCGGGTTGGCTACAACCGCTCGGCGCGTTTGATCGAGCAAATGGAGAATGCCGGTATCGTGAGTGCCGCCGAAGGCAGCGGCGGACGCGAGGTGCTCGCACCGCCGCCGCCTGAGGACTGAGTTTTTCTCCGGCTGCGGCCGTTAAGTTCTCAAACGGGCGTGATGGACGATCAGTTCAGGCGTGATTCATAGCCGGCACTTAGCATCGGTTGGTCATGCCCGCCCGTTTTCTCTACCAAGGAGCGCTGTAATGCCTCTGCGTCGAATTCTCGTAGCCCTCGTTCTGTTGTGCGCCGCGCTCACCGCGCAGGCCGACGGCGTGGGCGATCTCGAAGCCTTCTACAACAATGTCGACAGCCTGTCGGCTCATTTCGAGCAAGAGCAAAAGGACGACAACGGCCAGACCCTGCAACAGGCCAGCGGCACATTTTTGTTGTCGCGCCCGGACCGGTTCCGCTGGGAATATACCGCGCCCTATAAGCAGGTGATCGTCAGCGACGGTGAGACCTTTCGTTTTTACGATGTCGATCTGGCCCAGGTCACCATTCGCAGTATCGATGCCACGCTCCAGGCCACGCCTGCGCTATTGCTCACCGGCGGCGCCGCGCTCGAAGATGCCTTCGATATCGTGTCGGCCGGTACGCGCGATGGCATGAGCTGGGTGCGTTTGACGCCGCGCGCCGATGACACCGACTTCCAGGAAGTACGCCTCGGCCTGAAAGATCAGGTACCCAGCGTCATGGAGCTGGACGACAATCTCGGCCAGACCACGCATATCCGTTTTTCCGATATCGAACTCAACCCGAAACTCGCGGACTCGCGCTTCACGCTGGATATTCCCGACGACGTGGAAGTGGTGGACGGCCGCGGAATGAATACACAGGCACGCTAATGACTCTCGTACGTCAGGATTACTCGCTCGGCCGGTTCTGGCTCGCGCTCGGGCTGCTGGGCTGCGGCGTTCTGACCTACGCCTGTCTCATGCCGCATCCACCGCAGCCACAGGTCGCGAACTTCGACAAGTTCGAGCACTTCGCCGCGTTCGCGTTGCTCTCGGGCTGGTTCGGGAATCTGTTGGCGCCGCGCTATGGGCGCGTGATCATACTGATGATTCTGTTCGGTGCATTCATCGAGATTGCGCAGTCGTTCACGCCCTATCGCAGCGCCGACATGCACGATCTGATGGCCGATTCCTTCGGTGTGCTGGCGGGCGTGACGCTGGCCCGCTTTGGCGCCATGCGCTGGCTGGGGTATCTTGACGCGCGTGTCGCGACAAAAGCAGATCAACCTCGATAGCCCCGTAGCCAGCGCCGGTCGGCCGCTGGCCGACCGCATGCGCCCGGCGCGCCTGGCCGATTATGTCGGCCAGACGCATATTCTGGGGCCGGATAAACCCCTGGCGCGTGCGCTGGCAGCCGGGCGTATTCATTCCATGATCCTGTGGGGCCCGCCGGGTACCGGCAAGACCACGCTCGCGCGGCTGCTGGCCGCCGAAGTCGATATCCGCTTCGTGCAAATCTCGGCCGTGATGGCCGGCGTGAAGGATATTCGTGCCGCCGTCGCCGAGGCCCGCCAGGCGCGTGAGGCCGAAGGCCGCGGCACGCTGTTGTTCGTCGACGAGGTGCATCGCTTCAACAAGGCCCAGCAGGACGGGCTGCTGCCCTACGTCGAGGATGGCACGGTCGTGCTCGTGGGCGCGACCACGGAAAATCCGTCGTTCGAGGTCAACAACGCGTTGCTTTCGCGTACGCGAACCTATGTCTTGCGCGCGCTCGATCCCGGCGTCGTCCGTGAACTCATCGACCGTGCGTTGGCTGACGTCGAGCATGGCCTGGGCGCGCGCGATCTGGATATGTCCGACGCGCTGCGCGACCAGCTGGCTGCGCGTGCCGATGGCGATGCGCGGCGCGCGCTCAATCTGCTCGAACTGGCGGCGGATATCGCGGCCGGGCGCGATGACGGCACCGGCGAAATCACCCAGGCCGATCTCGACGAAGTACTGCGCGAGGGGCTACGGCGCTTCGACAAGGGCGGCGACTATTTCTACGACCAGGTGTCGGCCTTGCATAAAAGCGTGCGCGGCAGCGACCCGGACGCCACGCTCTACTGGCTGTCGCGTATGCTCGAAGCCGGTTGCGACCCGCGCTATGTCGCCCGCCGTGTCACGCGCATGGCCAGCGAGGATATCGGCAATGCCGATCCGCGCGCGCTGCGGCTCACGCTCGATGCCTGGGATACCTACGAACGTCTGGGCTCGCCCGAAGGCGAGCTGGCCATCGCCCAGGCGGCCGTTTATCTGGCCTGTGCGCCCAAGTCGAACGCGGTGTACATGGCGTTCAACGCCGCCTGGCGCGACGCCCGCGAGCACGGCACGCTGGAAGTGCCCATGCATATCCGCAATGCGCCGACCAAGCTGATGAAGGACCTCGGGTATGCCGAGGGCTATCGCTATGCGCATCACGAGGCCGAAGGCTATGCGGCTGGCGATAGCTATCTGCCGGAGGAACTGGCCGGCACCCGCTACTACGAACCGGTCGCACGTGGCCTCGAAATCAAGATCGGCGAAAAGCTGGCACGACTGCGCGCGCAGGATGCCAAGGCCCGCGATCAGCGCGTGACCCGCAGCCACCCAGGCGACGAATAGTCGTCACCGCACCCGCCCGGGGGCCGTAGGGGATTCGCGCAGCGTAATCCAACACGCAACCCAGCCGCCTACGGCGGCGCACATCGGCACGGCCTATATCAAACGGTCCGATCGAATTAAGGAAATTCCTTATTTGCCGATAGTTCGGTCGTATCGAGGCCCCCTGTCTGCTTCGATGTCAAAAATACTCAGTCGTCGAAAAAACGTGGCCGTCCTCTTACAGGCTGGCACGTTTGTTTGCCTGTCAAACGGCCGTTTCTGACGCGAGGTGCGGTCCGTTACGCTTATTTATGGTTGGTCGTTGCCATGGTCGCCACCGATATTCTGTTTGCTCGTCAGCCCATTTACGACGCCCATACGCAACGTCATGGGTTCGAATTATTGTTTCGAGATAGTGGCGATGCGGCCAGTGCGCCCGCCATGTTCGATGGCGAGGCGGCGACGGGCCGGGTTCTGGTCAATGCGTTTTCGAATGCGGATATCGATCTGGTCTGCGAGGGCCGGCCCGCGTTCGTGAATTTCACCGCCAAGACCATTACGCACGCGCTACCGTTCGAGCCCGAACGGCTGGTTATCGAGGTGCTGGAAAGTGTCGAAGCCACGCCTGACGTACATGCAGCGCTCATGGGCTTGAATTCGGCGGGTTACCGGATCGCGTTGGATGACTACGCGCACGCCCACGCCGAGCATCCACTCCTGTCGTACGCGCAGATCGTCAAGCTTGAGTACCCGGCGTTTTCGCCGACATCGCTGGCGCGCGCGATCAAGGCGTTGCGCGCGCGCTACCCGGCTATTCGGATTCTGGCGGAAAAAATCGAAACCCGGGAAGACTTCGAACGGTGTCGCTCGCTTGGTTGCGATCTTTTTCAGGGCTATTTTCTGGCCCGCCCGGAACCGGTTCATGGCCAGCTGTTACCGGCGGCCCACGTGCGCGTCATCGAATTGCTGGCCCGCCTGAACGACCCGAAGGCCGACGTCGAGCAGGTCAGCAGGCTGGTCAGCGCCGATCCCTATCTGAGTCTGCGCTTGCTCAAGCTCGTCAATTCATCGACATTCGGTGTCGCGCGTAAAATCACGTCGCTCAGCCGTGCCATTCTGGCTTTGGGATTAAACCGCGTACGCGCGTTTGCCAGCCTGCTGGTGTTGTCGCGGCTCGAGCGCAAACCGCGGGCGCTGCAGTACATTGCGATCAGCCGCAGTCTGATGTGTCAGCATCTTTGCGAAAAGCGCGCGGCAGGGGAGGGGCCGATGGGGTTCATGATCGGCCTGTTGTCGTGCCTGGATGCGTTCATGGACCGCCCGTTGCCGGAGATACTCAAGCAGGCACCGTTCGATCCCATCATTATCGACGCGGTCGTAGAACGCAAAGGCCCGCTTGGCGCGATTCTGGAGGCGACCTTACGCCACGAGCGCGGCGATCTCGAAGCCACACCGTGGACCGTATTACGTGCAATCGGTATCGATACGAACGCCTTTATGGAAGCGTTTCGTGATGCCGTCGGTATCGCGGGCAGGCAGGGCGAGTTGCTCGCCTAGTCGAACGCCGCGGCGTGGGCTCGGCGCCCGCCGGTGAATATTTGTGCCCCGCCTAGCCGTCGTGTTCGATGATGCGTTGTGCGACGTCAGCCAGATCCGTGCCGACGATATCGGGGACTTCGCCGACGGGGTTCATGACCGCGCCGTCGCGCGCAACGAATGCGCCGGCACAGCCGGCCCGAATAGCGCCGGTGACGTCCCAGTCGTGCGCGGCGATCAGCCGCAGCGCGAACAGGTCGCAGTCGAGTGCGTTGGCCGCTACGGCATAGGCTGCCGGGTGCGGTTTGTACTTGCGCGCATGATCCACTGACAGCACATGATCGAACAGGGGCGTCAGCCCGGCATGGGCGAACTGCTGGTCGACGGTCTTTTGCGCGGAGTTGGTCAGCGCGACCAGCTTGAAGCCGTGCTCGCGCAACAGGGTGAGCGCGTCGCTGACCTCGGGGTGCGGTGCGAGGGTGGCGATGGCGTCGAAGACACGATCCTTGTCGCTGCGCGCGAGCGGCTTGTCGCCCGCGAGCGCTTCGAGACAGGCATCGGCGAGCTGGGTAAAGTCGCGGAACTCGCCGGTCAGTGTGGTGATCGTCGACCAGTGCAACAGGTTCTCGAACCATTGCTGGCGCACAGCGGCGCTGCCGAACAGGCTTTCGAACACCGAATCCAGCGGCGCGAGATCGAGCAGCGTTTCGTTGACATCGAAAACGAGATGGCGATGGGGCATGACGCTCGGGGCGGGAAAATGCATGTTACTCGGATGTTACGGACGCAGCCGGCCGATTGCGATATCGCGTGCGGCGAACATCAGGCCATTCAGGGTCAATCAGGGGTCATGGTTTGCAGCGCCGGTTTGCGCCCGACGCGCGGATAAAACCGGCAGTGATTCCATGTCTCGATGGATAACCGGCATTACGAGCGACCGTTGCGTATGGACCGAGCGCGGGGTGCGGCGCAGTCGCGGGTGTCTGTCTGCGGCAACATCGCTTGGAAGGTATTTTCATGCGGGCTTGATAAGTCGATAAAATCGAGCGGTTTCAGGGCAGAACCGACGGACGATCGTAGGTATGAGTCCGGCAGGTCGTTTATGATCACGGCATTGAACGTCGCCGTTGTGCTGGCTACGGCGGCCAACCTTCTAGAGGCGCGATGAAAGTCCTAATTGCAGATGACCATCCCTTGTTTCGTTCCGCGCTCAGCCAGGCGGTCAAGCAATGCCTGGATACGCCGGTGCTGGAGACGGTCGGCTCGTTCGACGAACTCAGCGATACGCTCAAGCGCGGTGGCGATCTGGATCTGCTGTTGCTGGATCTGAACATGCCGGGCGCGCGCGGCTATTCCGCGCTGGTGCATGCACGCAGTGTGGCCCCGGCGCTACCGGTGATCGTGGTCTCGGCCTACGAGGATGCCGGCGTGGCGCGTGCCGCGCTCGACCACGGCGCGGCTGGCTTCATTCCCAAATCGGCGTCGCCCGAGATGATGGCGCACGCAATCGAGACAGTGCTCGCCGGCGATCGCTGGGCGCCGGAAACGGTCGACGAAGTGCCCAATAGCGATAACGAATTCACCGACAAGCTGGCCCTGCTCACCCCCCAGCAGCAGCGGGTGCTGGTCATGCTCACCGATGGCCTGCTCAACAAGCAGATCGCCATCGATCTGGATATTTCCGAGGCCACGGTCAAGGCGCATATCACCGCCATCCTGCGCAAACTCGGTGTGCATACGCGCACCCAGGCAGTGATTGCCGCGCGCAGTCTGGACATCGACTGGGCCAGCTATGGCCGTAGCGCGCCGGGCGCGCCGAGCAATAGCGACAGCTGATCGGCTGTGCTTGAGCCCGCATCTTGTTCGCAAACGAACACGAAGAAACGCCATTAAGACCGAAGGCCGATTCGTGCCGGGCGCGCTACCAGCACTTCAAGCGCGCCGCTCAAGTTAGCGCATTATCAATACTATGCAATCGACTGGCGCGAAGCGCGACCGATCCGCAAACCGTCTTTCATGCATGTGTATTGGCATGCATTCGCGGACCGTCTTTGCTGTTTGAAGACAGAAATCCTTGATTGCGCAGATGTCGCCGCCTGTGTGTCAGGCGAAGCCGCGCCCGGCTGCGCCCCGGAAACGTGCGCCGATTCGGCGCGCGATTCGAGTCAGTGTGTGGCCGGGTCAAGAATCCTCGCGGCGCGCGAGGGTGGCGAGGGTTGCCCGTAGCTTCGCGGGTTCGAGCGGTTTGTAGAGCACGCTAACGCCCATTTCGCGGGCCCGATCGACGATTGCCTTTTCCCGGTTGGCGGTAATCAGCAGACAGCGCAGATCACGCACCCGCGTGAGTTTTTCGGCGATTGCCAGGCCATCCGGCATGCCGGCGCCGAGATCGAAATCCAGCACGGCGATCTCGATCTCCAGATCGGCCACGATTGCTTCGGCGTCTGCAGCCGGGGCGGTGATACATTCGGCCTGCCAGCGTTCGAGTAGACCGGTGAGCGCGTCCAGCGAGGCATCGTCGTCGTCCACGCACAGTATCTGACAGCCGGTCAGTGCCTGGGCCTCATCCGCGGGCCGTAGCGCCGGGGTAGCGTCGCCGCTGTCGCGACCGGCCGCGACGCGCTCGACTTCCAGGCAGAACAGCGTGCCGCGCCCGAGCTGCGAGCGCACTTCGATACGGTGGCCGAGCAGGCGCGCCATGCGATCGGCCAGCGACAGCCCCAGCCCCAGGCCACGATCGCCGGACACGCTGGCTGACGCGCCACGCGAGAATTCATCGAAGATCGAGCCAAGCTGTTCGTTGGCAATGCCGGGGCCGGTGTCCCAGACCTGAATACGCACGCGATCCTGGCTACGGCGCACGCCCAGCAACACGCGGCCGCTGGGGGTGTAGCGCACGGCATTGGACAGGAAATTCTGCAGGATTCGGCGCAGTAGCGCCGGGTCGGATTTCACCCAGCAGCGGGAGGATACGCTGTGCAGCGACAGCCCGGCTTCCTCGGCCAGAACGGAAAACTCGGCGGTCAATGGTTCGATGACCCGGGCGAGTGGAAACGCGACCGGGCTGACGTCCCAGGCGCCGGCGTCGATCTTGGAGATATCCAGCAGCGGCTCGAGCAGGGACTGGGCGGCTTCCAGCGACGTCTGAATATGGGTCAAGGCCTCGCGCTGGTCCGCCTGGCCGCGTTCGCGTGCCGTCGCCGCGAAAAGCCGGGCCGCATTGAGCGGCTGCAACAGATCGTGGCTGGCTGCGGCCAGGAAGCGGGTCTTGCTCAGATTGGCCCGCTCGGCTTCGCGCCGGGCCTGCTGGGCGGCCTGCTGGGCCGCGGCGCGTTGGTCGTTTTCGCGGCGCAGGCCTTCGTTGGCACGACTGAGCGCGGCGGTACGCTCGGCGACTCGGGCTTCGAGCTGTTCGTTGGCACGGGTCAACGCGGCTTCGGTGCGCTTGAAGGCGGTGATGTCGTTGAAGGTGGTCACGAAACCGCCGCCCGGCATGGGGCTGCCGGTCATCTGCAACACGGTGTTGTTGTGCCGGTGGCGCTCGAAACGGTGGGCACGCCCTTCGCGCATATGCGCCAGACGTTTGCGCACGTGTTCTTCTACCGGGCCCGGCCCGCATTCGCCGCGCATCGCATTAAAGCGAATCAGATCGGCCACCGGGCGCCCGGTGCGCACCAGCCCGGGCGGGTATTCGAACAGCTCCAGATACCGGGTATTCCAGGCGACCAGGCGCAGATCCTGATCGATTACGGAAATGCCCTGGTCGATATTCTCGAGCGCGGCCTGTAGCACGCTGCGATTGAACTGCACGGCATCGGCGGTGCGATCGATCAGGCGCACCATGTCTTCGATGGCCAGATCGCGCTGGCGCAGCCCGGAGGCGAGCATCAGCCGCGCCGAGGCACTGCCGACCACGCCGGCCAGCCGGCGCTCGGCGAATTGCAGCATATGCGCGTCCACGAGCTGGTTCGAGAGAATCTCGCGATCGTGATTGCCGGCATATTCGTTGAGCGCGGCATGGGCGGCCTGAACGCCGAGGAAACGCTGGAGCAGCACTTCCAGTTCGCCGACGCGAATCGCCGGCTGGCGGGTTTCCACGCGCCGACGCTGACCCCGCTGCAGACCCAGATCGACGAAAGCGATCGCCTGGGCGCGTTCGATCAGGCTGGTCGAACTGTTCAGCGACACGGCGGTCATCACGACGATATCCACCAACAGGATCCAGAACACGCCGTGGGTGAGGGGATCGCCGAAGTCGTAGCCGAACAGCGCGTGCGGCGCGAGCCAGCTGATATGAAACGGGCCCGTCGCCACCCAGTCAGCATTGAACCAGCCGATCGCGGCGAGATTGGGCACGACCAGCGTATAACCCCAAACGACCAGCCCTGCGGCCAGGCCGGCGACCACGCCGCGGCGGCCGATGGCACGAATATAGAGCCCGCCGATCAGCGGCGGCAGAAACAGGGCGACGCCGGCAAACGACAGCAGCCCGATCGAGGCCAGCGCTTCCGAATTGCCGAACAGGCGATAACAGCACCAGGCCAACGCGAGAATGAGAACGATCAGGACACGGCGGATATGCAACAGGGCATCGCCGATATCGCGCCGGCCGATGAAGCCCAGCCGCGGAATCCGCAGGATCAGCGGCACGACCACCTCGTTACACAGCATGGTGGCCAGGGTGACCGTGGCCATGATCACCATGCTGGTGCCCGCGGATACGCCGCCGATATAGGCCGCCAGGGCCACGCCCGGCGCGTCTGCGGCCAGCGGCAGGGCGAGCACGAAGCGATCGGGATTGATCGTGCCGGGTTCGAACAGCACGAGGCCGGCCGCGGCCAGCGGAATCACGAACAGCGACATCAGCAGCAGATACAGCGGGAACAGCCAGCGCGCGGTATTCAGATCGCGGGTGTCGGTGTTCTCCACCACGCCGACATGAAACTGGCGCGGCAGACACAGCGTGGCGCCCACGGCCAGAATGCAGGTGGTTACGAAGCGGGCATCCAGCAGCGGCGCGTCGAACAGCCGGTTGAACTTGTCGATTTGCCCAGCCTGGGTGAACAGATCGTCAAGACCGTTGAACATGCCGTAGACCACAAACAGCCCCACGAACAAAAACGCCGCGAGTTTGACCACCGATTCGAAGGCAATCGCCAGGATCAGGCCCTGGTGCGATTCGCGCGGGTTCACATGGCGGGTGCCAAAGAAGATGGTGAACACTGCCATCAACACCGCCACATAGAGACCGGTATCAACCCACGGCACGTGCGGCTTGGTATCGGCGTTGGCGATATGCGGACCCTGCGACAGGGTATAGAACGACATGGTCAGCGCTTTGAGCTGCAACGCGATATAGGGCAGCACCACGAACAGCGCGATAGCGGAGACAAGCGCTGCCAGGCCCTGCGACTTGCCGTAGCGCGCGGCGATGAAGTCGGCGATGGACGTGGTGTTCTGTTGCTTGGCGATCAACAGCATCTTGCGCAGGATCGGCGACAGCACGAGCAGCGCGAACATGGGCCCGACATAGATCGGCAGATAGGGCCAGCCGTGCGTGGCGGCGCTACCGACGTTGCCGAAAAACGTCCAGGACGTGCAGTAGACCGCCAGCGATAGCGCATAAACCACGGGGCGCGGGCCGGGGCGCTTGTGCGCACGCCCGCGCCGGTCGCCGAAATGGGCAATCGCGAACAGGATGCCGATATAGACGATCGAACTGACGACCAGTATCCAGGCGCTGATGATGGCGGACTTCCCCCGCGGCCATTCGTGGCCGCCTTTGATCTTCGTCGAACGCAGGCTGCAGCCCGCGGCTGTGGCCCATATAATGCCGCGCAAATCCACTGACGACGACGTTATGCTCGATCCCCGCCTGCTTCGTAACGATCCCGAGGCTGTTGCCGCGGCGCTGAAAAAGCGCGGTTTCGATTTCGATGCCGCGGCATATGCCGATCTCGATGCGCGCCGCAAGACGCTGCAAACGCGCACCGAGGAACTCCAGGGCGAGCGTAACCGGCGATCCAAGGCGATTGGCAAGGCCAAGGCCGCCGGCGAGGATATCGAACCGCTCAAGGCCGAGGTCGGCGATCTGGGCGACCAGCTCGATGCCGCCAAGGCGGAACTCGACACGATCCAGGCCGAACAGGACGCTATTCGCGCCGGTTTGCCCAATCTGGTCGCCGACGACGTACCGGTGGGCGAAAGCGAGGACGATAACGTCGAAACGCGGCGCTGGGGCGAGCCGCGCGCCTTCGATTTCGCGGTGCGCGATCATGTCGAGATCGGCGAAATACTCGACGGCCTGGATGCGGCCACCGCCGCCAAGCTCACGGGCGCGCGCTTTACCGTGCTGCAGGGCGGCGTGGCCCGACTGCACCGGGCGTTGATCGCCTACATGCTCGCCACCCATACCGCCAACGGCTATACCGAGTTGAACGTGCCCTATATCGTCAACTCGAAATCGCTCTACGGCACGGGCCAGTTGCCCAAATTCGGCGAGGATCTGTTCCGCCTAGCCGAGCCCGAGGATTATTACCTGATTCCGACCGCGGAAGTGCCGATGACCAATATCGTGGCCGGCGAGATCGTCGAACACGAAAAGCTGCCGCTGAAATTCGTCACCCATTCGCCGTGTTTTCGTGCCGAAGCCGGGGCGGCCGGGCGCGACGTACGCGGCATGATCCGCCAGCATCAGTTCGAAAAGGTGGAGATGGTCAATATCGTCGCCCCGGACGAATCCGATGCCGCGCTGGAAGCGCTGACCGCCAGTGCCGAATCCATTCTCCAGGGGCTGGAACTGCCGTATCGCGTGGTCACGCTGTGTACCGGCGATATCGGCTTTGCCGCGGCCAAGACCTACGATCTGGAAGTCTGGCTGCCGAGCCAGAACACCTATCGCGAGATTTCCTCCTGCAGCAACTGCACCGATTTCCAGGCCCGGCGCATGAGCGCGCGTTATCGTGATCCCGACACCGGCAAGCCGGTGCTCGTGCATACGCTCAACGGCTCCGGTCTGGCTATCGGGCGTACGCTCGTGGCCGTGCTGGAGAACTACCAGAACGCGGACGGCGGTGTGGATATTCCGCGCGCATTGCAGCCGTTCATGGGCGGGGTCGAACGTATCGAGGCGTAGCCCGCGAGACCCAGGCGTCGTTTGTGTCTCGCAGCGAGGCAGATTCTTTCTTTACTGTGCTTGCAACTCAGTTGGCTGTGCTCAGGCAGGTTGTCCGCAAATGAACGCGAAGACACGCGAATAAGACAAAGCGCTCGAAGGTCGAACAGTCTGCGGGTCACGTCGCATGCGAAGGGCACTCCGCAGACGGATGTATACGGGTATCGGAAATCGACCGTGCGATGGCTTCGTTCTTCAAGCGTAACCGCAGATTTCTCAGATTACACAAATGAGCAAGCGCACCACGCAACTGCGGTTTCTTGTCTTTGATCTGCGTGATCTGCGGACTGTTGCATTTGGCTGCTGCCAACAAAGCCGAGGCATCAATACAGCCCGATCGCACATTCTGGCCAAATAATCAATCGGCGTAATCGGCGGATAAACGGTTACTTCTTTGTTCAAGCAGGCAGGTTGTCCGCGCGTGAACGCGAAGACACGGCCATAAGGCGATTGTCCGCAGATCGACACAGATCAGCGCAGATCGAGACGAGCGACTTGGCGGCGCCGGTTTTGTTCTTTGTCCGTGTCATAGACGAGCGTCGACTGCGCCGCGTTTTATCGGCGTGAATCTGCGTCGATCTGCGGACGGTTTTCGAAAAACGCAGCCGGTCGCGGGAAACCATGTCCGCCGAAACGAAGCAGCCGGAATGACGCGTTTTTCTTGAGCATTTATGAAACTCGGTTCGCTATGCTCAAACAAGCAGCTTGTCCGCACATGAACGCGAAGACAAGACTACAGCTCGGGCAATTCCGCCCAGAGCCGTTCGATGAGCGCGTCGTAGCGCGTGCCCGGATAGTGTTCGAGCGCCTCGTCGATAACCGCGCTGGTCAGATGCGGGGCGAAGATTTCGATGAAGCGGCGCATATAGCCACGTAGAAACAGATTGTGCCGAAAGCCGATATGGGTGGTGCTCGAGGCGAACAGGTGGCTGGCGTCCAGGCGCACGAGATCGGCATCGGCTACCGGGTCGTAGGCCATGTTCGCGATTACGCCCACACCCAGGCCCAGGCGTACATAGGTCTTGATGACGTCGGCATCCACCGCGGTGAGTACCACGTTGGGCGTACGTCCTTCGGCTTCGAAGGCGGCATCCAGATGGGAGCGCCCGGTAAAGCCGAAGGTATAGGTCACGATCGGTTGCTCGGCCAGACGCGCCAGCTCCAGGCGGGGCGTATCGGCCAGTGGATGGTCGCGGGGCACGAGCACACACCGATTCCAGTGATAGCAGGGCAGCATCACCAGTTCGTCGTAGTGTTCGAGTGCTTCGGTGGCGATGGCGAAGTCGGCATCGCCCGCGGCGGCCCAGCCGGCGATCTGTGGCGGCGCGCCCTGGTTGAGATGCAGCGATACCTGCGGGTATTCGTGGCGGAAGGTATCGACCACCGGCGGCAGGGCGTAGCGCGCCTGGGTATGGGTCGTGGCCACGCATAGCGAACCGCGATCGGCATCGGCGAATTCGCTGGCGGTGCGGGTGATGTTTTCGACCTCGGACAGAATTCGCCGCGTGGTTTCCAGGATGCGTGCCCCGGCCGGGGTGATACGGTCCAGATGCTTGCCGTTGCGCTCGAACACGAGCACGCCGAGTTCTTCTTCGAGCAGGCGAATCTGCTTGCTCACGCCCGGCTGCGAGGTATGTAGCGCCTCGGCGGCGGCGGTGATATTCAGCCGTCGTTTGGCGACTTCATTGATATAGACGAGTTGGCGCAGTTTCATAGGCAAAGGTCGATCGCGTTATGCCGATATCTTATTAAACCATGATTAGATAGTTCTATCGGATTTGACGACCAACTGCTAGCCTGCGCGCTTTCTTGCATGGTCCGAGAGTAGCGCAGCCAATGATTGCGTTCAGCGTAGCCGGGTTGATTGTCGGCATGGCGGTCGGCATAACCGGCGTAGGTGGCGGCTCGTTGATGACGCCGCTGCTGATTCTTATCTTCGGTTTCGCGCCGTCTGCCGCGGTGGGTACCGATCTTTTGTATGCCGCTGGCACCAAGGGTTTCGGCACCTGGTTGCACGGCCGTCAGCAGACCGTCGACTGGTCTGTGGTCGGACTCATGGCCAGCGGCAGCCTGCCCGCCGCGCTGCTGACCATCGCCTGGCTGCACCATGTGGGGCTTGCGCCCTGGGTGGAGCATCTGATGACCATCACCCTGTGCGTGGCCATTATTGCGACTGCCGTTCTTACACTGGTGCGCAAGCGCATCATGGCGCATATCGGCGACGACGAGGGTAGCGAATCCGGCCTGCCGCCGCGCCTGCTGGCGCTGCGCCCGTCGATCACTGTCATCGGCGGCGTGGTGTTGGGTGTACTGGTGACGCTGTCGTCCGTGGGCGCGGGCGTATTGGGCACCACGTTGCTGTTATTGCTGTACCCGCGCCGTGCGGCGATTCGGATCGTGGGCACGGATATCGCCCATGCCGTGCCGCTGACGCTGGTGGCCGGCATCGGTCATCTGAGCCTGGGCACCACCGATTTGCCGGTGCTGGGTTTTCTGCTGCTGGGCTCGTTGCCGGGCATTTATCTGGGTACGCGCCTGGGTTCGCGCTTGCCCGACGGGCTGTTGCGGCCGATCATATCGGTTCTGTTGCTGGTGATCGGCGCCGGGATGCTCTTCGATAGCGTCACGTCGCTCGTATCCCTCGGTTGAAGGCTACGCGCCGACTGCTGTCTTGTCCGAACACGTCTCTACGCTGCCGATCTTCGTCCGTGTTGCCGAGCGCCCAGTGCTGGTGGTCGGCGCCGGGCGTATCGGTACGCGTCGTATCGAGCGCCTGCTCGACAGTGGTGCACGGGTACGGGTGGTAGCGCCGCGTGTCAGCGATGCTGTGCGGGCCTGGGCCGACGCCGGGCGGCTCGATCTCATCGAGCGTGGTTTCGAGGCAAGCGATCTCGCCGGTCAGTCGCTGGTGTTCGCCTGTGCCGATGACACGAGCGTGAATACATGTGTGGCCGAGCACGGCCGGGCCCGCGGTGTGCTCGTTCAGCGGGCCGACGATGCGAGCACTTCGGATTTTCTGGTGCCGGCCGTGGTACGCCGCGATGCGCTACAGATCGCGATTTCCAGCGACGGCCAGGCGCCCACGCTCACGCGCATCCTGCGTAGCCGCCTCGATGCCTGGTTGCCGCGGGCGTACGGCGATCTCGTCCGTCTGGCCGGCGATTTTCGCGACCGCGTCAAGCAACGGTTGCCGCGTGGTCAGCGGGCGCGCTTCTGGTTGCGTGTGCTCGATGGCCCCATCGCCGAAAAAGTCTTCACCGGTCGGATGACCGAGGCGCGCCACGCGCTGGAACAGGCCCTGGACGCCGATCGGCCGGGCGCGCCGGCGCGTGGCGAGGTCTATCTCGTCGGCGCCGGGCCGGGCGATCCGGATCTGTTGACGTCACGAGCACTGCGGCTGATGCAACGGGCGGACGTGGTGCTCTACGACAGTCTCATTCCGAGCGCGATCGTCGAACTGGCCAACCCCGAGGCCGAGCGTATTCATGTAGGCAAGCGCGCGGCCCGGCACACCCTGCCGCAGGAGGATATCAACGCACTAATGGTGCGCCTGGCCGGACAGGGCAAACGGGTACTGCGCTTGAAAGGCGGAGACCCGTTCGTGTTCGGTCGCGGCGGCGAGGAGATCGCCCAGCTTGCAGATGCGGGGATCGATTTTCAGGTCGTGCCCGGTATCACCGCAGCCAGTGGCTGTGCCGCCTATGCCGGTATTCCGCTCACCCACCGCGATCATGCCCAGTCGGTCACTTTCGTGACGGGGCATCTCAAACAGGGCGAACTGGATTTGCCGTGGTCGCAGTTGGCACAGCCGGGGCAGACCGTGGTTTTTTTCATGGCGGTCAAAAGCTTGCCGGTTATTTGTGATGCGTTACAGGCGCATGGCCTGGCGCCTGATTGGCCGGCCGCGCTGATCATCGAAGGCACGACCGTACGCCAGCGGCTGGTCGTGGGTACGCTCGCCGACCTCCCAGCACGGGTGGCCGAGCAGACCATCGAAGGTCCGGCATTATTGATCGTGGGTGCGGTGGTACGCCTGAACGAAACACTCGGCTGGTTCCGGCCCGATCCTTGAGCAGCCAGGCCGAGCGTTGCGCGTCGGCAAATGTCGCGAATTCACGCGCATGACCGGCGAGCCGTTCCCTTGTGTCGGTTTGATTCGCGCAGCGTAACCCAAGCGTAACCCAACAAGGACAGAAGCTCGGCAGGTCGTTTCAGCTCGCCCGCCTGGAATTGGCAGCGACGCCCGCGCCGTGCCATTTGCGCGTATTTGCGTAAATTTGCGGATGAGAAAGAACGTGCCGCGCGGCCCAAACGAAGCCGAGTCGATTGGGTTGGGTTAACGTAATAAAAAAGCCCGGAGCGCGTAACACGCTCCGGGCTTTTACAGGGCCAACATTGTCGGCCGTTCAAGACGTTATGCGCTATTCTTCGCCCATGAACACGCCCAGCAACTGAAGCAGGCTCAGGAAGAGGTTGTAGATGGTCACGAACAGCGTCACGGTGGCCGTGATGTAGTTGGTTTCGCCGCCGTGCACGATCTCGCCGGTCTGATAGACGATCAGGGCCGACATGAGTAGTACGAACAGGGCGGATACGGCCATCGACAGCGCCGGAATTGAAAATACGGCGGCGATGATGCCCATGACGAAGGCCACGAGAATGCCCATGAACAGCATTCCGGCCCACTGGTTGAAGCGCTTGCCGGAGGCCAGGGCATAGGCCGACATGCCAAGAAAGATCGTGCCCGTGCCGCCGAGGGCGAGCATGACGATCTCGGTGCCGTTGGAGAAGTTATTGATATAGAGATTGAGAATCGGGCCGATGGTATAACCCATGAACCCGGTCAGTGCGAACACGCTGACCAGGCCCATCGCGCTGTTCTTGGTCTTTTCGACCGCGAACAACAGGCCGAAGTAACCGACCAGGGTAATGATGATACCCGGGTGCGGCGCATTCAGCGCCATGGCCGTGCCGGCCACGACCGCTGAAAACAGCAGCGTAAGCGACAGCAGCATGTAGGTGTTGCGCAGTACGCTGTTGGTAGCCAGCGCAGTCTGCGCGCGCGAAGTTCGAAGAGTACGTTCCGCGTTCATTTGTCGGTCTCGTAGTGACTATGGTTGAGAGGCTATCACGCTTTATTCGCAAAGAAATCTTTGTCTGAACAATGCATACAAACCGTTTTCTACGGCGTAATCTGGCGTCGCTGTATAGACCGTGGCGCACGACAGACGTTCCCGCGATGGTGATGTTCTGCCTGCTTGTCGCGGGCTTTTTCGGACCCTGCGCGTGTGCTGCCCCGTCATGGCCCGAAAGCCTTGGCGTGCCGCGGGCGCCGAATACCGATATACGCCGTCTTGATAACGATGGATTCGTGGTCGGCTACGATCGCGCAAGCGCCCGGGCAGCCTGGGTCGCGTATCGTTTGACGGCGGTGGCCGATTACGTCAACCGACCGCGCCCGCCCTTCATCGCCGATCCGCGCCTGCAGACACACGCGGACACGACCATCTACGATGGGCCGGATTACGATCGCGGCCATCTGGCGCCCAACTACGCCATGAGTCAGCTCTACGGCGCGCGCGCCCAGCGCCAGAGCTTCTATTACAGCAATATCGCGCCCCAGCGGCCGCGGCTCAACCAGTTGGTCTGGCAGCGGCTGGAAGAAATCGAGATCGACGACATCGCAGCGCACAATTCGCCGCTGTGGGTAATGCTGGGGCCGATCGCGGCCGATAGTAAAGATAGACCGGTGGCCTTCTTTCGAATCTGGCTGGCACGGGATGCCACGGGTACGTGGCAGAGCATGGCGTTTGTCGTGCCGCAATCGGTACGCGGGGACGAGCCTTTAAGCCGTTTTCTGGTGTCGATCGACCGGATCGAGGCATTGACCGGGCTGGATTTTCTACCCGCGCTGTCGCCATCGCGCCAGGCGCGGCTGGAACAATCGGCGGCGCCGGTGCGGCGGTTCGGATTGGTTGGCCTGGCGTGCATGCCCGCACGCTATGCGGCACGCTGGCGGGATCGTGATGGGATACGACTGAATTTCGAGCGCTGCGGCGATTCGTGAAAACTTGGACCGATGGCGCATATCCGCCCGGGTGAATGAGTAGAGCATCGATGCCTGAAAACAAGAAATGGGTCCAGGAATCCACGTCGTTCTGGCGGCGTCTGTCGATTCGTCAGGGGCTGATCAGCTCCGTGGTCTTCATTCTCGTGCTCTTTGGCCTGGCCTGCGCGGTCGCGTTGCTGGCATTCGAAAACGTGCATTCGGCGCGCGTGCTGTCGGGCGAGGTCACCGCGACGCTCATTCGTACCGCCGAACTCGACGAGGCCATTACACGTACCCAGAGCGCGCTGCGTGGCTATGCCTTGTCTGGTGATCCGCGCTTCGTCGATACGATCGAACGCATGGACCAACAGTTCGAAACCGCGCTCGATAACCTCTACGAATACAGCGAACGATCGGCCGGCCAGCGGCGCCGGCTCAGTCAAATCGAACAGCTTCAGCACGATTGGAAAAATCGTGTGATCACGCCCATCATGAGTCAGGTCGAGCGTGGCCAGCTGGAACAGGCGCGGCGTGCATTGACCCGTGGCGCAGATACCAGCATGACCGACCCGCTGCGCCAGACACTCGATCAGTTTCGGTTTCAGGTTCAAAACGATCTCGATCGCAGCGTCGCCCTGATCGACTATCGACAGGAGCGCGCGCGCTGGCTGTTGCTCGGCGTTCTGCTTTTCGGTCTTTTGACCGGTCTGTTCACGGTCCGGGCGATCGTGCGTCGGGTGACCCGTCCGCTCGGCGCCCTGGCCAAGATGACCACACGGCTGGCCGAGGGCGAGCGCGCGCTGGAGATCCATTTTCGCGAGCGCAACGACGAAATCGGCCAGGTCGCCAATGCGTTGGAGAAGTTTCGTCAGATTATTCTCGAACAGGATCGCCAGTTCTGGATTCGGGATCATCGCGCGCGGGTGACCGTGGCGCTGCAGCAGTGCAAAAGCGAGCAGGAAGTCGGCAAGAAGTTGCTCGAGAAGCTGGCGCCGTTGTTCGGTGTGGGCTATGCGGCGCTCTTTACATCGGTCGCCGGCGCCGAAGATGAGGATATATTCGCCCTGGCCGCGAGTTATGGCTACAGCCGCGATGTGCCCCAGACCTTCGAGGTCGGCGAGGGGTTGGTCGGTCAGGTGGTCGTCAGCGGTGACCAGATCGTGCTCACGGACGTGCCCGAACAGTATCTGACGGTGCGCTCCGGGCTTGGCGAGGTCCGGCCCAAGGTGTTGTTGATCGCGCCCGCGCGCGCGGGCACGAATATTCTCGGTGTGCTCGAAATGGGCATGCTCCAGGAGCCCAGCGCCGCCCAGCAGGAATTGCTGGATACGTTATTGCCCAGTGTCGGTCTGGGGCTGTTGTCATTGGCGCGTACCCGGCGTGCGGTGGAATTGCTCGAACAAAGCCGTGCCCAGACCGAGGCGCTCAAGGAATCCGAGCAGCGCCTGCGTGACCGCCAGGAAGAGCTCAAGAACGCCAACAGCGAACTGCGCATGCAAAGCGAAGAGCTCAATGCCCAGTCCGAAGAACTGCGCGCCTCCGAAGAAGAGCTCAAGGTCCAGTCCGACGAACTGCAGGCCACCAACGAAGAACTGCGCCAGCGTCAGGAACTCATGCGCAAGCAGCAAAAGGAACTGGCGCGGCTGCATTCCGAAACCAAGCGGCGTGCCGAAGAGCTGGCACGAACCAGCCAGTACAAATCCGACTTTCTGGCCAATATGTCGCACGAGTTGCGTACGCCGCTCAACAGTCTGCTCATACTCTCGCGCAGTCTGGCCGACAACACCGCGGGCCATCTGGACGAAGAGGAAGCCGAGGCGGCGTCGATCATCCATGAATCCGGCACCGGTCTGCTGAGTCTGATCAACGATATTCTCGATCTGTCGAAGATCGAAGCCGGCAAGATGGCCGTGAACCCGGAACGCACGGATGTGGACGGCATCGTGCGGCGCATCGAACGCGACTTCGCCCATGTCGCCCAGCGCAAGGGCATTGCCTTCGAAGTGCACGTGGGTGCGGGCGTGCCGGATACGCTGGTCACCGATCCCGGCAAGCTCGATCAGGTCATTCGCAACCTGATCAGCAATGCGATCAAATTCACCGAGCAGGGGACGGTTCGTGTGGAAATCATGGCGCCGGCGCCGGATACGGTGTTTCGCACCCAGGGGCTGGTTGCCGAAGAGGCATTGGCCATCCATGTCATTGATGATGGCATCGGTATTCCCAAAAACCGCCTGGAACAGATATTCCAGGCCTTCGAACAGGTCGATGCGGGCACCAGCCGAACCTATGGCGGTACCGGCCTGGGACTGTCGATATCGCGCGAGCTCGCACGCCTGCTCGGCGGCGAGATCAGCGTAGAAAGCGAACTGGGCGAAGGCAGTCGTTTTTCGATCTATGTCCGGCGCGTGCTCGATAGCGATATCGAAATATCGCCCAAGATCAGCGACAAGGCACAAACCCGCCGTATCGACGAGGAATCGAAACTGGGGCCTGCGCTCACGCAAGCGCAGAACACGGGCGCGAAATCCGCCGAGCGCGCGCATGTACTGATCATCGACGACGATGAGAACTTTGCCCGTATCGTGGCCAAGGCGGCCGAAGAGCGCGGCTTCGATTGCACGACCGCGGCCAACGGCGAGCGCGGCCTGGATATGGTGCGCCAACAGCTGCCCGACGCGATCGTGCTGGACCTGGGGCTGCCCGGCATGGATGGCTGGGCCGTACTCGACCGGCTCAAGGCCAATGAACGCACCCGCGCGATCCCGGTGCATGTCATTTCGGCTGCCGACGACACGGGCCGCTCGAAGCAGGCCGGGGCGGTGGGTTATCTGACCAAGCCGGTATCAAGACAGGATCTGGAAACGCTGTTCGCGCGCGCCGAGGTGCTCAGCGGCCGCGAGGCCCGGCGCGTGCTCGTGGTCGACGACGATCGCGACGCGCATACCGCGATCACCCATCTGTTGCGTGCCGAGAGCGTGGAGATCACGGCAGTGGTCAGCGGTGCCGAGGCGCTCGAGCGACTCGACAGCCAGGATTTCGACTGCGTGGTGCTGGATCTGAGCCTGCCGGATATCAGCGGCTTCGAGCTGCTTGAACGGATCGCCGAACGCGACGATGCGCCGCCGGTGGTGGTGTATTCGGCACGCGAGCTCTCCGAAGAGGAAACCGGGCGCCTGCGTGCGCATACCGACAGCATCGTGATCAAGGGCTCGCGCGCGCAGGAACGGCTGCTCGACGAAGTCTCGCTATTCTTCCACCATCTGAGCGAGCGCAGCGATACGCCGCCGGCCAAGCCCAAGAGCGCCGATGGCGAAAGCGCAGCGGCGGTGGCCGCGCCGGCCAATCTCGTCGGTCAGACCGCGTTGCTGGTCGATGACGATATGCGTAATACCTTTGCCTTGTCGCGGGCACTGCGCGAAAAGGGTCTGAAGGTGCTCATGGCCAGCGACGGCTTCAAGGCGCTCGACCAACTCAGCGCCAATCCGCAGGTTACGATCGTGCTCATGGATATCATGATGCCCGGCATGGATGGCTACGAGACAATCCGTCGTATCCGTGCGCAAGCCGAATACGAATCCTTGCCGATCATCGCCTTGACGGCCAAAGCCATGGCCGGTGACCGGGAAAAATGTATCGAAGCCGGGGCGACCGATTATCTGCCCAAGCCCTTGGATATCGAGGCGCTGGTTGCGCTCATGGCGCGGTTGCTCTAGGTCATGATCAAGCGTCGCGAAGTACAGGCCGAACAAGCCCTCGAAGCCGATGATATGGCGCTCGAGGTGTTCATTCATGCGCTCAAACTGCGTCATGGCTACGATTTTTCGGGGTATTCGCGGGCATCGCTCAAGCGCCGCGCGCTCGAACTCGCGCGCAAGCTTGGGGTCGAGCGCCTGGGTGATCTGATTCCCAGCACGCTCTACGAGCCCGCGCTGGTGCGCGAGATCGTGTCGCATTTGTCGGTGCCGGTATCGTCGCTGTTTCGCGATCCGGAAGTGTTCCTGCGCCTGCGCGAAGAAGTATTGCCGATGCTGGCGTCCTGGCCACGAATCAATATCTGGCTGGCCGGCTGTGCCTATGGCGAAGAGGTGTATTCGCTGGCGATCATGCTGGCCGAGGCCGAGCTGACCCAGCGCTCGCAGATCTATGCCACGGATTTCAACGACTACGCGCTCGAACGCGCCGCCGAAGGGATCTTCGATCGCAAGAATCTGGCCGAATACCGCAGCAACTATACGGCGTCCGGCGGCCGGGCCCGGCTTTCGGACTATTATCACGCCCGCTACGACCTCATGCGCATGCGCCGTGAGCTGCTCGAACGGGTGGTGTTCGCCCATCATAATCTCGTCACCGACGGCGTGTTCGCCGAGGCGCATCTGATTATGTGCCGCAACGTGCTGATCTACTTCACCCAGCCACTCAAGGATCGGGTGCTCGAACTGTTCGCCGATAGCCTGGTGCGTGGCGGCTTTCTTGTGCTGGGCAACAAGGAAGCGTTAAGCCCGTCCTCGCCCGTAGCGGATCGTTTCGAATTGGTTAGTGCCAACGATCGCATCTACCGGCTCAAGGGAGCGCTGTGATGGGCGATTCGGATTATGCGGCGCTGGCGATCGGGGGCTCGGCCGGTAGCCTCGAAGTGGTCTGCGCGCTGCTCGAAGGCCTGATCGCGCCCACGCGACTGGCGGTGGTCATCTGCCTGCATACAGCCAGTCGCGAAGTCGACGAGTTGTGTGCCGTGCTGTCGCGCTATTCGCCGGTGCCCGTGGTCGAAGCCCGCGACAGTGCACCCGTCGCGCGCAACAAGGTGCATGTCGCCGGCGGCGGCTACCATCTGCTTGTCGAGCGCGCGGCGACATTCGCCCTGTGTGCGGGTCCGCGTATTCAGTATGCACGCCCGAGCATCGATGTCCTTTTCCAATCCATGGCCGAAACCTATCGGCGCTACCTGGCCGGCATGCTGCTTTCCGGCGCCAATGCGGATGGTGCGGCCGGTTTGCAGGCGATCCATCGTCTGGGCGGGCTGACCATCGTGCAGCGCCCGGATACCGCGAGCGCCCCGGTCATGCCACAGTCCGCATTGAAACGATTCGATCCCGATCGGCAGAATACACCCGGTCAACTCGTAGACGCCGTGCGCGGTCTATCCCAGGGAGCACGGTGAAAGATGATGTCCAACCCCGATAGTTCGTCCGACTACGCGCGACCGCGCATATTGGTCGTCGACGATCTGTATGCCAATCGACTGGCGATGCGGCGCGTGCTGGCCACACTGCAGGTCGACGTGATGGAGGCCGAAAGCGGCAACGACGCGCTGGCGGCCTGTATCGACACCGAATTCGCGCTCATCCTGCTGGATGTGCAGATGCCGGGCATGGATGGCATGGAGGTCGCCCAGTTCCTGCACGGCGAGGAATCGACCCAGCATACCCCGGTCATCTTCGTGACCGCCGGCGCGACTGACGATATGGATCGGCTCAAGGGCTACGACGTGGGCGCGGTCGACTACATCACCAAACCGCTCAACCCCTCGTTGCTCTCGGCGAAGGTACGCAACTTCATCGAGCTTTATGAAAGCCGGCGTGCGCTCAAGCAGGCCCTGGCCGAACTCGACGAGCGCAACAGCCAACTCGAGCGCGAAATCGAAGAACGTCGTCGCGCCGAGGATCGTGCCCAGCAGCTGGCGACCCACGATGCCCTGACGGGGCTGCCCAATCGACTACTGTTTCTCGATCGGCTGGCCACGAGCATGCAGCGAGCCAGGCGCAACGGTCAGATCTTTGCGCTGGGCTATATGGATCTGGACGGCTTCAAACCCATTAACGACGAATTTGGTCATGGCATCGGCGATATCACGCTCCAGACCATTGCCGACCGGCTGCGCGAGAATACGCGCCAGACCGATACGGTCGCACGCTTCGGTGGCGACGAATTCGCGCTGATCCTGGAAAACGTGGACGACGAAGACACCTGTATCGGCCTGTGCGAAGAATTACGGGCGCGTCTGAGCGCGCCCATTTCATTGCCGTGCGCGGGCGGCACCAACGGAATCAGCGTCGGGGTGAGCATCGGTCTGGCCTTCTACCCGGCCAATGGTCAGAACGCCGATCGGCTGATGCACAATGCCGACCGGGCGTTGTATACGGTCAAGCAGACCGGCAAGGGCGCGGTGCATATTTTCAGCGCCGCCGATGACGACGATGCCCATGTCCACGGCGCCCAGGTTCACGCCAAGATGCGTTAGCGCCGGACGCTACGAGCGGTATTGCCCGGCTTGCGGATCACGTGCCTGACGCGACCGGCAGCGGGCGCGCGATAGCCTGTTTCAGGACGACAGCCCGTCGTCGCGTTCGTCGTCCACCGGCGCATCGAAATCCGCGACGCGCTCGCCGTCGCCTTCGGCGAGCAGTTGATCGACACGTAGTTCCGCCTGTTTGAGCGTCTGCTGGCAGGCGCGCGCCAGCGTTACGCCGCGTTCGAACTTGGCCAGGGCCTGTTCGAGCGATACGTCGCCACTTTCGAGCGCCTCGACCAGCGCTTCGAGTTCGGTGACCGATTCTTCAAAGGCCGCCAGACGGGGCTGGCTGTCGGCGGGCTCGGCGGGTGTGGTGTCTTTGGCCATGCGGTGTCTTTGCTCGGCGAAAATCTGGGCGAACAGTCTACTGGAATCGCCATGGGCATAGCGCGGGTAAAACAGGGCTCTATTGCCAGCGTTGTCGCCTTGGCTTAACGTGCCGCGCATTCGCCGATACACGGTCTGTGCAGGTCAACGCGCACCGACCGCGGCCATTGCAAGCAAGAAGAGGGCCCATGGCCAGCCGCTACGACGCTGCCGATATTGAAGTACTGTCCGGACTGGACCCGGTGCGTAAACGCCCGGGCATGTTCACGGATACTGCCCGGCCGAACCATCTCGCCCAGGAAGTCATCGACAACAGCGTCGACGAGGCGCTGGCCGGCCATGCCACCGAAATCGAGGTGGTGCTGCATGCCGATGGCTCGCTATCGGTGACCGACAATGGTCGCGGCATGCCGGTGGATGTGCATCCCGAGCAGGGTGTACCGGGTATCGAGCTGATTCTGACTAGGCTGCATGCCGGCGGGAAGTTCTCCAACAAGCAGTATCAGTTCTCGGGCGGGCTGCACGGCGTGGGCGTATCGGTGGTCAACGCGCTGTCGAGTTCGCTGGTCGCCCAGGTCTGGCGTGGCGGCACGCATTACGAAATGCGTTTCGCCGGCGGCGAGCTGGAAAGCCCGCTGACTGAAATCGGCAGCTGTGCCAAGAACAAGACCGGCACCAAGCTGCATTTCGACCCCGATCCGCAGTATTTCGACAGTCCCCGTTTTGCCACGGCCCGGCTCAAGCATCTGTTGCGGGCCAAGGCCGTGTTGTGTCCGAACCTCAAGGTGCATTTCGTCGACGAGGCCGGCGAGGAAGACATCACTTGGCAGTATGCCGACGGTCTGGCCGACTATATGGCCGATGCGCTCGATGGTATCGACTGCGTGATCACGCCGGCGTTTACCGGCGGCGAAGACGGCGGTAGCCAGACCGTCGACTGGGCGCTGACCTGGCTCGCCCCCGAGCAACCGGGCGTGGACGGCGTGGCCGAAAGCTATGTGAACCTCATTCCCACCGCGTCCGGCGGTACCCACGTCAACGGTCTGCGCTCCGGCCTGACCGAGGCCGTGCGCGAATTCTGCGAATTCCGCAATCTGCTGCCGCGCGGCGTGAAGATCGCGCCCGAAGACGTGTGGTCGGGCTGTACCTATGTGCTGTCGGTCAAGATGAACGAGCCGCAGTTCTCGGGTCAGACCAAGGAGCGCCTGTCCTCGCGCGATATCAGTGGGTTCGTATCCAACGCGGTCAAGGATGCGTTTTCGCTCTGGCTCAATCGCCATGCAGAAACCGGCGAGCAGCTGGCCGCCCAGATCATCGGCAATGCCCAGGCCCGTGCGCGCAGCGCCAAGAAGGTCAAACGCAAGCGCGTGACTGCCGGGCCGGCCTTGCCCGGCAAGCTCACCGATTGCGTGACCGACGATCCGTCCCGATCCGAACTGTTTCTGGTCGAAGGCGATTCGGCCGGTGGCAGTGCCAAGCAGGCACGGGATCGCAACTTTCAGGCGGTGATGCCGCTACGCGGCAAGATTCTCAACTCCTGGGAGGTCGAACCCGCCGATATCATGGCCTCGAACGAGATTCACGATATTTCGGTGGCGCTCGGCCTGGACCCGTCGAGCGACAACTTCGACCGCCTGCGCTACCACAAGATCTGCATTCTCGCCGATGCCGACTCGGACGGCCTGCATATCGCAACGCTGTTGTGTGCGCTGTTCGTCAAGCATTTCCGGCCGTTGGTCGAGCACGGGCATGTGTTCGTGGCCATGCCGCCGCTGTTTCGTATCGATGCCGGCAAGGAAGTCTTCTATGCGCTCGACCGCGACGAGCGCGACGTGATCCTGCGCCGGCTGGAAAACGAAAAGAAAAAGCGCAAGATCAGCGTCACCCGCTTCAAGGGCTTGGGCGAGATGAGCGCACTCCAGCTGCGCGAGACCACCATGGCCCCCGATACGCGCCGACTGGTACAGCTGTCGATCGACCCGGAAGCCGGCAGCGCGATGAGCGTCGACGAGCTGCTGGATATGCTGCTGGCCAAGAAACGCGCCGCCGATCGCCGTAGCTGGCTGGAAGCACGCGGCCACGAAGCCGATACCGACTGATCGACGCTGCGGCCACCGCGTCGCGATCGGCGCCTTCGCGTGCCGCGTTACTGCCTCGGTGTGTCGGCGCCGAGGCGCGGTGTCGCGGGCGTTTGGGCGGTAAATAGGCGCTCGCTTCACCGTGGCGTGAGGCTATTGGCCCGGTCGTTGGGCCCTGGTTCTGCCTGCGCTGCGGGGCCGGCATGAACGCGCGCACCCGTGCGCCACCCCGGCATTCAATTTACGCCGCTACGCGTCGATATTCTGGGCACGAGTCGCTGAGTCGCATGCGGCTTTCACCTGCGACGGCCGGGCCGGTCCACTTCAGCTATGTAGAAGCGCCCAGGTCGGAGCTTCAACACGCGTTGTGCGCCGATATGTCCGTCGATGAAAAACAATCAGGGCGCTTTGAAGCCGGGAAGCTGAGTTGGCTATTGCAGTTTCCCGAACCGATCGAAGCACGCTACGAAGCCGCGCACGGTCGCCAGCGCGTGGCCACGATGCGCGCGAGCATCGTCGTCGGTTTGCTCATCTACAACCTCTACAACATCACCAGCGTCGTGCTGTTGCCGGATATCCTCTGGTCGACGGTCGCGGTCCGCGTGCTCGGGGTGACCGTAGTCGCGGTGGTATTCGCGGTGTGCCTGGACGGCTTGTCGGCGCGCTGGCGCGAACGTCTGGCGCTAATCAGCCTGTTGGGCGCGGCACTGCTGCCGATCGGCTTTTACTGGGTGTCGAACGCGGCTTATGCCGGCTATACCGTCGGCGAATTCGGGCTGATGCTGGCGTACGGGAATATGCTGCTATGCCTGCGCTTCGTGCATGCGCTGGTGTTTACGGCGGTGCATGTGAGTGTCACCTTGCTCGCCTTCGATACCAAGCCGGGGGGCGATCCCGGCCTCCAGTTCGCGTTTTCGTTGCAGGTCGTCAGCGCCGCGATATTCACGCTCTATGCGAACTATCGTACCGAGCGTCAGCGCTGCACCGGTTATCTCACGGCATTGGCTGCGTGGCAGCGCTCGGCGAATGCGGAGTCCGTGAGCCAGCGCTACAAGACCATGTCGCGCACTGATTCGTTGACCGGGTTGCTCAACCGGCGGGCGCTCGACGAAGAACTCCAACGCTGGTTTCGCGGCTCGCGGCGCCCGCAGGAGGCGGGCCTGGCCGTGATCATGCTCGATATCGATCATTTCAAACCCTATAACGACTGCCTCGGTCATCCGGCCGGGGACCGTTGCCTGGGCCAGGTTGCCAAGGTCTTGCGTTCGATCAGCGCACGCCATGGGGCGTTGTGTACGCGTTTCGGCGGCGAGGAGTTCGTGATCGTGGTATTCGATATCCAACCCGGACAGGCACAAGCCGTGGCGGACGAACTGGCTGACGGCGTCAGGGCGCTCGACATACCGCATCCCGCGCGGCCCGATGGCAAGCACTGCATCACGGTGAGCGTAGGCGTGGCCATGACGCGTCCGGGCGGCGGTTCGCACGATGCAGACAGCCTCCTCGCGGCCGCGGACGAGGCGCTCTACAGCGCGAAGGACAACGGGCGCGACCGGATCGAATTCCCGGCGATCGCGTAGCCGCGGTCCGACGAGCGGTTGCGCTTGCATGTATCGGCGCGGGTCGATGCCGGTGCGGCCACGCCGCACGCGCCGACAGGCGGGTCTCGGGCTCACATGCATTCGGGTCTTGCGTTTGCTCGCTTTGTGCGCGCGGGTTAACGTCTCGCGCGGTGGCGCGTATGCGGCCACGGGGGCGGACGCTGTTCCGCGCGCTGGCCGATCCGGTTTCGATTCAACCTTGCAGGCGTTTTTTCACGATGGCCCAGACCCTTGCGCACGATAACGAGCGTATGCCGCTCAATGCCTTCGCCGAGAAGGCGTATCTCGACTATGCGATGTACGTCATTCTCGACCGCGCCTTGCCGCATGTCGGTGATGGGCTCAAGCCGGTACAGCGTCGCATCGTCTATGCCATGTCGGAACTGGGCCTGTCGGCCGCCTCCAAGCCGAAGAAGGCGGCGCGTACGGTGGGCGACGTGATCGGCAAGTTCCATCCGCATGGCGATTCGGCCTGCTACGAGGCCATGGTGATCATGGCCCAGCCGTTTTCCTATCGCTATCCGCTGATCGATGGCCACGGCAACTGGGGCACGGCGGACGATCCGAAATCGTTTGCGGCGATGCGCTATACCGAATCGCGCCTGACGGCCTACGCGGCAACGCTGTTATCCGAACTGGGCCAGGGCACGGTCGACTGGCAGCCCAACTTCGACGGCACGCTCAACGAGCCGGTGACACTGCCGGCGCGTCTGCCCAACGTGCTTCTGAACGGCGGCACCGGCATCGCGGTGGGCATGGCCACGGATATTCCGCCGCACAACCTGCGCGAAGTCGCCGAGGCAACAGTGCATCTGTTGCACAACCCCGAGGCCGATCTGGACGCGCTTTGCGAATACCTGCCGGCGCCGGATTTTCCCACTGGCGCGGAAATCATCACGCCCGCTGAAGAGCTTCGCGAGCTCTATGCCAAGGGCAACGGCATCGTGCGCGTACGCGCGACTTACACGATCGAAAACGGCGAGATCGTGATCGACGCGTTGCCGTATCAGACCTCCGGCGCACGCGTGCTCGAGCAGATCGCCGGTCAGATGGCGGCCAAGAAGCTGCCCATGGTGTCGGATCTGCGCGATGAGTCCGACCACGAAAACCCCACGCGCCTGATCATCGTGCCACGCAGCAACCGCGTGGATACCGAAGCGCTCATGGCGCATCTGTTCGCGACCACGGGGCTGGAAAAGGGCATCCGCGTCAATCTCAACGTGATCGGCCTCGACGGCGCCCCTCGGGTGAAGAACCTGCGCGAAATTCTCACCGAATGGTTGACCTATCGCCGCCAGACGGTCACCCGCCGGCTCGAACATCGGCTCGATGCGGTGATGGATCGCCTGCATATTCTCGAAGGCCTGCTGACTGCCTATCTGAATATCGACGAAGTCATTCATATCATCCGCACCGAGGATGAGCCCAAGCCGGTGATGATGGAGCGCTTCGGCTTGACCGGCACCCAGACCGATGCGGTGCTGGACCTGCGCCTGCGTCATCTCATGAAGCTCGAAGAGTTCAAGATTCGCGGCGAACAGGAAGAACTGGAAGCCGAACGCAAGACGCTGGAAGCCATCCTCGGCTCGCGCAAGAAGCTGGATACGCTCATCGGCGACGAAATCATGGCCGATGCCGAAAAATACGGCGATGCCCGGCGTAGCCGCCTGGTCGAACGCGGCCAGGCCAAAGCCCTGTCGGAAGCCGATCTGCTCCCCAGCGAACCGATTACGGTCGTGCTGTCGCGCCAGGGCTGGATTCGTGCGGCCAAGGGCCATGATGTCGATGCCGCGGGGCTGAATTTCCGTAGTGGCGACGACTATCTAACCCACGCGGTGGGGCGTAGCAACCAAACGCTGATCGTGCTCGATTCCACCGGTCGTAGCTATACGCTGGCAGCCCACAAGCTGCCGTCCGCGCGCGGGCAGGGCGAGCCGCTTACCGGCAGTCTCAATCCGGCGGACGGCGCGCGTTTCGTGGGTATCGCCCTCGGCGACGACGACACGCGTTGCGTACTCGCGAGTACCGCCGGCAATGCCTTTGCTACGACGCTGGGCGAGATCAGCAGCCGCAACAAGAGCGGCAAAGCCGCGCTCAGCGTGGGCAAGAACGCCGATGCGCTTGCGCCCGCGCCGATCGCCGGCGACGATCCGGAAGTCTGTGTGGTCACCAGTTCGGGGCAATTGCTGTGCCTGCCGCTCGATGAACTACCCCAGCTCGCCAAGGGCAAGGGCAACAAGCTCATTTCGCTCAAGAAGGACGAAAAGGTCGTCGCGCTGGCCGCACTTGCAGCCAGCGCGGTGCTCACGGTCTATAGCGGCAAGCGGCACATGACGCTCAAGGCCGGCGAGCGCGATGCCTATCGCGGCCCACGTGCCTCACGTGGTAAGCGCCTGCCACGCGGCTTTACGCAGGTGCAGGCAGTACAGGTCGAAAACTGATCTGGCGCGGGGTCTTTCAGTTGTTCGCGATCCGGGGAAAGACAAGACAAGTCAGTCCGCAAATGAACGCGGATACACGCGAATGAAAGCGCGCGGGGCGATTGGATGCGCGATCGTGCTCTCGGGCTCCGGTGCGACGCTGAGGGTCGGTTGCCGGGCACCGTAAGGTGTGTGTGCAAAGCAATGCCTGGGCTTAGCCCTTTTATTATTTGCGTTAATTGGCGTTCATTCGCGGTCAGTTTTGCCTTGCGGATACCGGCACGGTGTCGAGGCGCGACTTGCGCTTAGTGGGCCACCATTCAAAGGCATGTTGGTCCGCAAATGAACGCGAATACACGCGAATGAGGGAGCGCGGGGCGGTGGGGCCGATCGCACTCTCGGGCTCCGCTTTGACGCGTACGGACGTCTGACGGATATGTTGAGTGCGTGTTCAAAAGCAATGCCCAGGCTTAGGCCTTTTATCATTTGCGTTAATTGGCGTTCATTCGCGGTCAGTTTTGCCTTGCGGACACCGGCACGGTTTCGTAGCGCGACTTGCGCTTAGTGGGCCACCATTCAAAGGCATGTTGGTCCGCAAATGAACGCGAATACACGCGAATGAAAGCGGGCGGTGTGACGGGGGCGCGACCGCGCTCTCGGGGTCCGCTTTGACGCGTACGGACGTTTCCCAGACATCTTAGGTGCGTGTTCAAAAGCAATGCTCGGGCTGGGGCCTTTTATTATTTGCGTTAATTGGCGTTCATTCGCGGTCAGTCCTGCCTTCAAGGCATAGGCACCGCGTTGAGGATCGCGATTCCCTCGCGGCCAGCTGGCTTTGATGACCACACACGACGCTGAAAACGGGTGAAAAATAAACGCGCGCGTCTATCTTGAAACCAATTCGCTGTTGCGCTATCTAAATCGGTATACCTGCAACCGTAGACCTCATCGATGAAACGTATTGCGCTGTTTTTGTTGACCAACATCGCCATCATGCTGGTGCTGACGGTCATTCTTCAGCTGTTCGGCGTCACCAGTCTGCTTGCCGCCAATGGCGTCAATCTCGATCTTCCCTCGCTGCTGATCTTTGCCGCCGTGTTCGGCATGGGCGGTTCGCTGATTTCGTTGGCCATGTCGAAGTTCATGGCCAAGCGCATGACCGGCGCGCAGGTGATTACGCAACCGTCCAACGCGATGGAAAGCTGGCTGGTTTCCACGGTCACGCGTCAGGCACGCCAGGCGGGTATCGGCATGCCGGAAGTCGCGATCTATGACTCGCCCGATATGAATGCGTTTGCCACCGGCATGAGCCGGAACAGCGCGCTGGTGGCGGTCTCAACCGGCCTGTTGCGCCAGATGAGCCATGATGAAGCCGAGGCGGTGATCGGCCACGAGGTCACGCATGTGGCCAACGGCGACATGGTCACGCTGGCGCTCATTCAGGGTGTGGTGAACACCTTCGTGTTCTTCTTCGCCCATGTGATCGGGCATGTCGTCGATCGCATGGTGCTGCGCAACGAGCGCGGCCACGGCATCGGTTATTTTCTGACCGTGATCTTCGCGGAAATGGTGTTGGGCGTGCTGGCGAGCCTGGTCGTGTTCTGGTTTTCGCGCCGGCGCGAGTTCGCCGCGGATGCCGGTGGCGCGCATCTGGCCGGCCGGGCCAAGATGATCGGTGCGCTGCGCCGCCTGCAGGCAGGCACGATTGCCACGGAATTGCCCGATCAGATGCAGGCGCTGGGTATTTCCGGCAAGAAGGCGTTAGGCATCAAGCGTTATTTCATGACCCATCCGCCGCTGGAAGAACGCATCGCCGCGCTCGAAAGCGCGGGCGTGCAGCGCGCCTAGGTGTAGCTGGGCCCGGCCGGCGCCAAGGCGTCGGCGCCGGTATCGCAATCTGGAAACCGCCCTAGAGCGTATTGTCTGCGGTATCGCCGGCCAGTGCTTCGGTGTCGGGCTCCTGGATGAAATGGCCCTGCACATAGTTGATGCCGGCCTGCCAGAGACGCGCCATGCTGTTGGCGTCCTCGATCTGTTCAGCGATGAGCGGAATCTCGCGCTCGCGGGCGCTGGCAATGATATGGGCCAGGCGTTCATCCTGTTCGCGGCCCAGCATCTGGCGGGCGAAATCGGGCGCGAGCTTGATGAAGTTGGCCGGCATGCGATCGAGCACCTGCACGGCTTTAGGCGTGCTGCCATAGTGGGTCAGGGCCACACGAAAGCCGGAATCCGTTAGCGATTCCGCCAGCTGCGTGGCCGGTCGCACATGACTGCGCACGTCGTCTTCACGGAAACTGAAGATGAGCGCGCTCGGCTCGATCGGGTGCTGCTCGATCGCGCTGGCCAGCCAGGTCGCGAACGCTTCGCCGTCCTTGATAGTGGCGGGCGAGAGTTTCACGAACAGAATGATCTCGGTGGCCTTGGCTTTTTGTTGCCAGATGACATCGATCGCACGTTGCACCACCCAGCGATCGATCGCCGGCATCATGTTGGCCTGTTCGGCTGCGGGCAGGAATTCGCCCGGGCGAACCAGCGCGCCGCGATCGTCGACATAGCGCAGGAGTACGTCGAAATACGGCTGGCTGTCACCCGCAAGGCTGGTAACGCCTTGATAGGCGAGGTTGAAGCGGTCGTGATCGAGTGCTTCGCGCAGGCGTTCCACCCAGGCATCGCGGCCTTCGTCGCCGGTGCTTTCGCCACTGTCGACGATGCATTTCTGACAGGCGTTACCGCCGTCCTCGCGCAGTTCGTAGACCGTATCCATCAGCCGCTGCAGGCGTGCGTCGTTCTGTGCCGAGCCGCCGGAGAGCACGCAGTAGGCCAGGCTCGAAGACAGTCGGGTGCCGTGCCGGTCATCGCCGAAGACCTCGCCGGAGATCGCGCTATGCAGACTCTGGGCGAATTCCTCGATCTCGTTGACCGAATGGCGTTCGACGATCGTCACGTATTCGCCGGCGCCAAAGCGAAATACACGATCTTCACCCCGAATGGCCTGCAGCAGGTACAGGCCCACTTCCTGGAGCAGTAGATCGCTTTCCGCCAGGCCGAACTGATCCTGCAAGCCGGAAATCTCGTCGACGGCGATAAAGACCATGCCGAGCACATATTCCTTGGCCCGGCTGACCGTATGCGAAAGCACCGAATGCAGCGCCATGCGCCCGTCCAGCGCCGGGCCGCGGGCCGCCTCGCCGGTGCGGCGTTCGCTATCCACCGATTGCAGCACGACGTTGGTACGGCGTTCGTCGCCTTTTTCGGCGACCCCGGGCGTCAGGAGTGCCCGCACGCTCTGGCGGTGATTCAGATGCGTGGTCAGGTCGAAGACCAGCGATGCATCGGATTGCTCGGTCGTCACCTGGTCGAGCGCGTTGGAAAACCGGTCGCGGTCGTGCGGGGCCACCCGATCGAGCAGATCGATGCCACGCGCGCTTTCGGTATCGTTCACGCCGATCAGGCGGGCGAAGGCCGGGCTCGGATCGGCGACCCGCTGGCCCACCAGCGTCGCGCGCGCATCCTGACCGTGGCTGAGCAGCACATCGAGACGGCGCTGGGTCTGGTTGAGCCGCTGGGCGGCATCCTGGAGTTCCACGCGTACGCGCCCGATCTCGAGCGCCTGACGCAGGCGCAGTTCGAGCAGATCGGTCTCGGCGAGCGGGACCACGTCGAATGCACCGTCTTCAAGCGCATCGGCGCGCGTGAGCCCGGCGTCGCCATCGTCGAGCACGATCACCGGGGCAAGTCCGGCCAGCCCATGCACGAGCCCGAGTTCGCGGCGCGCGCGGCTGTCTTCGCTGTGACAGTGCAGGGCGATGACCGCCACGCCGGAAATGGCGTCTTGCTCGCCCAACTGGCTCGGGTCCTCGCAGCGGATCAGATCCACCGGGTCATTGCTGTCGTCGAGCAGCGTGCGAATACGCTCGAAGACGGCGTCCTCGGCGGTGATCGCCATGACCGCTAGGGTCTTGCCGACCCCGGTGCCGGGTACAGATGCCGTTTTGTGCTGGTTCAATCCTTACCCCTTTCAGATCCTCGCGTATCGGCCGCGCTCGGGCCGGCGTCATGACCGAACACCTGCTTGGCCGCGTCGCCGGCGGTTTCCCGTGCCAGTCTGGGCACCAGATAGCCGGGCAGACGCGCGGCGACCCGGTCGACCAGATCGCGGGCACGCGCCAGATCGACTTCGAAATGCGCGCTACCGGCGACTCGGTCGAGCAGGTGCAGATAGTACGGCATCACACCGAGCGCAAAGAGTCGTTCGCTGAGTTCTATCAATGTATCGACTCGATCGTTCACCTTCTTGAGCAGAACTGCCTGATTGAGCAGGGTGGCACCCGCTGCGCGCAGTTCGGCCAGCCGCGCGCCGACGGTATCGTCGAGCTCCTGCGCGTGGTTGGCATGGATGACGATCACGCACTGCTGAGGGCGTTCGCGTACCCAGGCGACAAGCCCGGCATCGATGCGTTCGGGCAGAACCACGGCGGTGCGCGTATGGATGCGGATGCGCGTGACGTGATCGATGTCATCCAGCGCACGCGCCAGCGCATCGAGACGCGCATTGCTCAGCGACAGCGGATCGCCGCCGGAAAGAATGACTTCGTTGATGCTTGGGTCGGCGGCGATATGCGCCAGCGCGGCTTCGCCCTGGCGCGCGCCCGCATGCTGGTTGGCATAGTCGAAATGCCGCCGAAAGCAATATCGGCAATGCACCGCGCACGCGCCGGTGGTTACCAGCAGCGCGCGCCCGTGGTATTTGTGCAGTACGCCGTCGCCGAGCGCGCTGGTGTGATCGCCGACCGCATCGATGCCAAAACCGGGCACGGTTTCGTTTTCCGCCGCGATCGGCAGCACTTGGCGCAATAGCGGATCGTTGATATCGCCGCGGCGCATGCGCGCGATATAGCTGCGGGGCACGCGCAGGGCGAAGCCGGTGTGAACCTCGGCCAGCAGGCGCCGCTCGGCCTCGTCGAGCTCGAGTAGCGCGCAGAGCGTATCGATATCGGTCACCGCCTCGCGCATGGCCTGCTGCCAGCCGTGACCGGTTTGCGATAGACTGGCGCGCTTTCGGGCAGGCGCGCGCAAGGTCTCGACTTGGGCGTGATGCATGGCGGCCAGTGTAGAGCGCCGCCTGCGCTGCGCCAACCGGGCGCGCCGCGGGCGCGCGGTTTTCAACCAACCAGAAACAAGCTTTTATGGCGACCTTCAATACCAACCAGTTCAAGGGCGGGCTCAAGATCATTCTCGATGGCGATCCCTGTGCCATCGTCGAGAACGAGTTCGTCAAGCCCGGCAAGGGCCAGGCCTTCAATCGCGTCAAGATCCGCAATCTCAAGACCAACCGCGTGATCGAGCGCACCTTCAAGTCGGGCGATAGTGTCGAAGCCGCCGACGTCATGGATGTGGATTTGCAGTATCTCTACCACGACGGCGAGTTCTGGCATTTCATGGAGCCGAACAGCTTCGAGCAGTATCAGGCCGGCGAAGCCGCGGTCGGCGATGCCACCAAATGGCTCAAGGCCCAGGACACCTGCAGCGTGACCCTGTGGAACGGCACGCCGTTGCAGGTCGACCCGCCCAATTTCGTGACCCTGACGGTCACCGAAACCGATCCCGGCGTACGGGGCGACACCTCGGGCGGCGGCGGCAAGCCGGCCACGCTGGAAACCGGGGCGGTGGTGCGCGTGCCGCTGTTCATCGAAGAAGGCGAAACACTCAAGATCGATACCCGCAAGGGCGAGTACGTCTCCCGCGCCAACGAAGGCTAGGCGGGCAACGCAGCTAAACCCGGGGTTGGCGATGACCGACTGGCGCCCGGGCGCGACCCGGGCCACGCTCGTGCGCCGCGCGCGCCTGCTGGCCGATATGCGCGCATTCATGGCCGATCGCGACGTGCTGGAGGTAAGCACGCCGCTGATCGCGCGCGCCGCGCCGGCCGAACGTGGGCTCGCGGGTATGCAGGTCGAGCAGGGCGGCTATCTCGTGCCGTCGCCGGAACATGGCCTGAAACGCCTGCTTGCCGCCGGTACGGGCGCGATCTACCAGCTCGGGCCGGTGTTTCGCGCCGGCGAGGCCGGGCGTTGGCACAACCCCGAATTCTGGATGCTGGAATGGTATCGCCCCGGCGCGACCATGGCCGACATGGTGGCCGAGACCGCGGATCTGATCGAAGCGGTGGCGGGCGTGGCCTGCGGCGGCGTGCGCGAATACCGCCAGGTGTTCGCGGCCGTGACCGGGCTCGATCCGATCGATAGCCCGGTCGGCGAACTTGCCGATTGGGCGCGCCGACATCAGCTCGCGCCCGCGACGGCCGATGCCGAAGACGACCGCGCTTTCTGGCTCGATCTGATCATGAGCCTGGCCGTTCAACCCACGCTCGGGCGCGACGCGCCGGAATGTGTGGTCGATTTTCCGGCGGATGACGCGGTGCTGGTCGCCACCGACGCCACGCGGGCCGGTATCGCCCATCGCTTCGAATGGTTCTGGCAGGGCGTGGAGCTGGCCAATGGCGCGCGCGAGCTCACCGATGCCGATATCGCACGCCAACGCATGCAACGTGAACGGCGCCTGGGCGCGACCGATGAGGGGCATCCGGCCGCGCTCGACGAACGCCTGCTGGCGGCGATGGATGCCGGCTTACCCGAGTGCGCGGGTGTGGCGCTGGGCGTGGATCGGCTGCTGGCTTTAATCTGTGGTTTCGAGGGTATTGGCGAGGCGCTAACGTTTGATTGGTTGCGCCGCTGATCGCGTTCATTCAAGCAAGCGGGTTGTGCGCAAATGAACGCGAAGGCAGGCGAATAAATTGAACAAAAGGACGTGTAGGTTGGCCTGGGTCGGAGGCCTTGAGCCAATAGGCGGTGGCGCCTTGGCGTCCTTCGGTGACGCGGATCAATTTGATCCTACGGGCTTCGTCCGTTGTTGGATTACGCTTCGCTAATCCAACCTACGCCCTGGACCGGCAGGCCGTAAGCCAACATGCATCGACCAGCTTGGCGTGGTTCAGCGACGTGCATTGGATCGGTTCCACGGGCTTCGTTTGTTGTTGGGTTACGCTTCGCTAACCCAACCTACGTCCTTTCGCTGGCGGTCGCATCGTTGTCCGTCATTTGCGCGCTTGGCGTTCATTTGTGGACGAGTTGCTTTTTGGGAGCGCCGCCGACCGAGCCCGCGCCATACTCGCGTATTGTCTTGAAACGTTCTCTCAGGCGCCGCTGCCCAGGCGCGCGATCGGATCGCCCAGGCGTACGGGCTGACCGTTGAACAGGGCCTCGTCCCAACCCAGCGCGCCGGGGCCGAACAGCAGGATCACGCTGGAGCCGATCGAGAAGCGGCCCATTTCCTCGCCACGGGCGTAGTAGGCGTTTTCCAGCGTGGCGTCGATGAAGCTCTCTTCGCGCGGTGCGCGCCGATGCGGCGGGCACAGCTGACCGGCCCAGCGCGTATGGATTCCGCCGACGATGAATGCGCCCACCATGACCAGTGCCATGGGCCCGACCGCGGTATCGAAGAGCGTCACCAGGCGTTCGTTACGGGCGAACAGGCGCGGGATCGCACGCACGCAGCGCGGGTTCACGCCGAACAGCCGTCCCGGCACGTAGCGCATTTCGCGTACACAGCCATCCAGCGGCATATGTACGCGGTGATAGTTGCTCGGCGCCAGATAGAAGGTGGCATAGGAGCCGCCCAGAAATGCGGCCGACCAGGCTTCGCTGCCGCCGACGAGCGTGCGCAGGTCGTAGGCCATGCCTTTGGTCTGGCAGATCATGCCGGTACGAGCCGCGCCGAAGGCGCCGAGCGTACCGTCGACCGGCGACACGATCCGTTCGCGGTCCTCGGGCAGCGGGCGTTGGCCCGGCGCGAGTGCACGGGTGAAAAACGCGTTGAAGCTGGAATAGGCCGTCGGATCGGGCTGGGCCGCCTCGCGCATGTCGATATCCGGATACAGGCGCATGAAGGCATTGATCAGCGCCTGTTTGAGCCAGGGTAGGCGCGCGCGCGCCAATGCATGGGCGGCGCGCGAGATCGCACGGGTGGGCAATAGCCACAGCAAGGCGGCGAAAAGCCGGTCGCCCGTGCTTGCCGGGTTCGATGAAGCCATGATCGCGGGTCGGTGAATCGGTCAATGCGGGCAGGGTAGCGTCGCTTGCGAAGCTCTGCATAATCCCGCGCGCTCACGCGAAGCGCCGTCGCGTGAGCGCGGCGTGCAAACGCGCGTATCGCAGGCGCTTTGTCGGTGTCGCTCGCGAGGTTTCGACGAGCCGGCGCAAAGCCCCGGCCGCCAAGCGGTTTGGGCGCGAATTAGTGATGAGCGCGCAGCCAGGCGCGACTCGCGATCGGGGCCAGCGCCGCGCGCACAGGTTTTATCGCGATGTATCGGGGCGGGCCTGGCGCCGCGCGATCGATCGCGCAGAGCGAGTCGGGCCGCGCAAAGGGCGGATGTGGTTTATCCTTGCGCGAAACGGCGCGGCGCGCCACGACAATTGCACGACGGTCGGGCCCGGCCAGCAGCCGGGTATGGCCGTTTTCAGGCTAAATACGAGCAGGTATGACGCAGCACGAAAACACCGAAATCGCCGCCACGCTCACGCGCGTACTCGACTATATCCGCTGGGGCGCATCGCGTTTTGCCGCGGCCGGCCTGGCTTTCGGCCACGGCAGCGACAATGCCATCGACGAGGCGGCGCATCTGGTGCTCGATACGCTGGGCCTGGATGCGAGCCTGCCGGATGCCTATCTCGACAGCACGCTCACCTTCGAAGAGCGCGACGCGGTCATTCAGATCATCGAGCAGCGTATCGAAAGCCGTAAGCCGGCGGCCTATATCACGCAAAAGGCCTGGTTCGCGGGCCTCGAGTTTTTTGTCGACGAACGGGTGATCGTGCCGCGTTCGCCGATCGCCGAGCTTATCGAAACCGACTTCCAGCCGTGGCTGGGCCATCGCGAGCCGCTATCGATTCTGGATCTGTGTACCGGCAGCGGGGCAATTGCCATCGCCTGTGCGCTGGCGTTTCCCGAGGCACGGGTGGTGGCCACCGATGCCAGCAGCGATGCCCTGGATGTGGCCCGGATCAATAGCGACAAGCACGATATCGGCCCGCAGGTGGAATACGTACAGGCCGATCTGTTCGACGGTCTGGCCGAACAACGCTTCGACCTGATCGTGACCAATCCGCCGTATGTCACCCAGGACGAATGGTCGGGGCTGGCGCCGGAGTATCGCCATGAGCCGGGTTTTGCCTTTCATGGCGACAGCGACGACCTGTCGCTGGTGGCACGGCTGTTATTCGACGCCCGCGACTATCTCAGCGAAGATGGACTGCTGGTGCTGGAAGTCGGTTACAGCGCGTTCGCGCTGGAACAGACTTACCCGGACCTGCCGATAACATGGATAGAACTCCAGCGCGGGGGATTGGGCGTGGGCGTTCTGGAAGCGCAGGATCTCGATGCCTGGGTGGAAGCCCAGTCCGAAGTCGCGCAATAGTTTTTCGACGAGCTGAATAGATATGGCAGGCAATACCTGGGGCGAGCGATTCACGGTCACGACCTTCGGCGAAAGCCACGGGCCGGCGATCGGCTGTGTCGTCGACGGCTGCCCGCCCGGCATCGAACTCAGCGAGGCCGATCTGCAGGGCGATCTCGACCGCCGCAAGCCGGGCACCTCGCGTTATGTGACCCAGCGCCGCGAAGACGACTGCGCACGGATTCTATCCGGCGTGTTCGAAGGCCGGACCACCGGCACGCCGATCGGGCTGCTCATCGAAAACACCGATCAGCGCTCGCGCGACTATTCCAAGATCAAGGACGTATTCCGACCCAACCATGCCGACTACGCCTATCTGCAGAAATACGGCATTCGCGACTATCGTGGCGGCGGGCGTTCCTCGGCACGCGAAACCGCGGCCCGCGTGGCTGCCGGCGCGATCGCACGCAAGGTGCTCGCCGATCGTTTTGGCGTGCGTATCCAGGGTTATCTCGCGGCGATGGGGCCGCTGGAACTGGCCTGCGAGGATCTCGACGCGGCCAATCGGAATCCGTTCTTCTGTGCCGAACCGGCGCGTCTCGAGGAACTGGAAAACTATATCAATGCGCTGCGCAAGGATGGCGATTCCATCGGCGCGCGTATCAACGTCGTCGCCACCGGTGTGCCGCCGGGCTGGGGCGAGCCGGTATTCGATCGCCTGGATGCCGAAATCGCCAAGGCGCTGATGAGCATCAATGCGGTCAAGGGCGTGGAGATCGGCGACGGCTTTGCCGTGGTCAATCAGCGCGGCTCCCAGCATCGCGACGAAATGTCGCCGGATGGCTTTGCCAGCAATCATTCCGGCGGTATCCAGGGCGGGATTTCCAGCGGTCAGACGATCCGCGCGAGCATGGCGCTCAAGCCCACGTCGAGCATCATCATTCCCGGCGATACCATCGATACGCAGGGCCAGGCCACGCAAATGCGCACCACCGGCCGGCACGATCCCTGCGTGGGACTGCGGGCCACGCCGATTGCCGAAGCCATGCTCGCGCTGGTGTTGCTCGATCACGCGCTGCGCCATCGCGCCCAGAACGCCGACGTGAACAGTGGCCTGGCGCCGATTGCGTCGGAGCGGGCTTGATCGGTCATGTTTGTCTGGCAACGTCATGACTAAACGGCATAATACGAACGCACCAGAACTCGCTCGGGGGATTTCGTTTCCATGACCATCAGAATCAAGACCACGGCCGCCACGGCCCTTATCGTTGCCGCGCTGTCACAGGGCGTGGCCCATGCGGATATGGACGCGGCACGCGATGCGCTGTCCCGCAACGATTATGCGGGAGCGGTGAAGCAGCTGGACGGCGTACTGGCCCAGACCCCGGGCAATGCCGAAGCGCGTTTTCTCAAGGGCTTGGCCCTGGCACGCAGCGGCGATACGCAGGGTGCGCTGGACGTGTTCAATGCGTTGGTTTCCGACAACCCCGAAATGGCCGAGGCCTGGAACAACCTCGGCGTGTTGCGCGCGCGCGACAACGATCTCGAAGGCGCGCAGGCGGCGCTGGAAAAGGCCGTCGAGATCAATCCCGAGCATGGCCCGGCCCAGGAAAATCTGGGTGATATCTATGTAGCGATGGCGCAGGGGGCCTATGCCCGCGCCGGCGAGCTGGAAAGCGACAACGCCATTGCGCGTGCGAAAAGTCAGCAACTGGCCGAATTCATCGGCGGCGGCATGAGCGCGGGGTCGGCTAAATCGTCCAAGCCGACACCGCCGGCGGTACCCAACGTGACCGCGCGCACGAAAGCGCCGGTGGATATCGATACCAGCACCCCGCAGGCCACGCTGCAAAGCTGGGCACAGGTCTGGTCGGCCCAGGACGTGAACGGTTATCTGTCGATGTACAGCGATGACTTCATGCCGGACGACGGCATGAGCCGCTCGGCCTGGGCAGCGCAGCGGCGCCAGCGCGTGAGCGCACCCAAACGTATCGATGTGAGCTTGAGCGATACCCAGATCAAGCGTCGCGGGGAGCAGGCACTGGTGACCTTTACCCAGCGCTACAAGTCGAACAGCTACCAGGATCGTGAGCGCAAGGCGCTGCTCATGCAGGAAAGCGCCGACGGCTGGCGGATTCTGCGTGAAGGGGACGTCGACGCGGTCGATTTCACCGTCGCCCAGGCGCCCGCGCAAACCGAAAGCGTAGACAGCCAGGTCGTGAGCGAAGCCCCCCCGGCCGATAACGCACCGGCAGCGAACGCTGCACCTTCGGAAGCACCGCCGGCCAGCAGCGCGCCCTCCGAAGCGCCGGCCAACGCCCCTGCGGCGAATGGCGCGTCGAACACACAAGCCGCTGCGGGTTCGGCCCCGGCGCAGATGCAGGCCGAAAGCCAGGCGCAGGCGCGCAAGGCCGTGGAGCAGGCGCTCGAGGACTGGGCCGAGGCCTGGTCGTCGCAGGACGTGCGCCGTTATCTGAACGCCTATAGCGACAACTATCAGCCGCAGGGCGGCACCAGTCTGACCCAGTGGGCCAAGTCCCGCGATCAGGCGGTCAAGGGTCCGGCCTGGATTCGTATCGAAATCAGCGATATCCAGGTCAGCCTGCTGGGTGACGATCGGGCCCAGGCGAGCTTCAACCAGCACTACAAGTCCAACACCTACGAAGACCGCGAGCGTAAACGGGTCACCCTGGTACGCGAAGACGGCGGCTGGCGGATCGTGCGCGAGAGCTAGGCGCGGGCGCTCGGCTCGCGGCGCGCGTCCAGCATGGTCAGCAGGGCGCGCGCCGCATTCGACAGACTGCGGCGCGGATGACGAATCGCGCCCAGGCGGCGCTGGATCGCCACGCCGGGTAGCTCGAGTCGGGCGAGTTCGGGATGCTCCATCGAGGTCGGCAGTACCGTCCAGCCGATGCCCACGCCGGCGAGCATGCGCAGCGTTTCCAGATAGTGGCTGGTCATACGCGGCGCGATATCCAGGCCTGCCGCGCCGAGTGCATCGGCGATGATTGCATAGGTATAGCTTTCCACCGGCGGCAATACCGCCGGATAGGCCGCCAGGTCCGTGGCCGCGACCGATTCAGCCGTGGCCAGCGCATGGTCGCGGCCGACGAACACGCTCATCGGATCGTGCCAGATACAGTCCTCGACCAGACCGGGATGGGCCGGCGAGGGCAGGGTGATGACCGCCAGTTCGCGTTCGCCGTTGACCACGCTACGACAGGCGGCTTCCGAATCCACGAACGCGATTTCCGGGGCTACATTCGGATAGCGCGCGATATAGGCGCGCAGCACCTCGGGCATGCGATGCAGCCCCACATGATGCGATAGCGCCAGGCGCAAGGGCCCGGCGGTATCGGCATGCAGGTTGTCGAGCGCGCGCGCCCCGTCCTGGATCACCGCCAGCAGCTCCCGTGCATGGGGCAGATAGGCACGACCGGCCTCGGTGAGTGCCACGCCGCGCCCGACCCGATCAAACAGTTCGTGACCCAGGCGCGTTTCCAGTGCGGCCAGGCGTTTGCTGATGGTGGGCTGGCTCAGATGCAGTGCCTCGGCAGCGGCCTGAAACGAGCCGCGGTCGCAGACACTGACGAAAGCCTGGATCGCTTCGGTTTGCATAGGCGTTACTTTCCGAAAGGTAATCGATTATATCCAAAAGATTCATTTGAGTAATTCGCGCGGGCTGCTTACCCTTGCGCGCATCTTCACGATTCGGAGCCGGTCATGGCACAGACGCTTTACGAAAAACTGTTCAACGAACATCTGGTTCGCGAAGAGGACGGCAACGGCCTGCTCTATATCGATCGGCATATGGTCCATGAAGTGACCTCGCCGCAGGCCTTCGAAGGGCTGGCGCTGGCCGACCGGCCGGTCTGGCGGGTGAATGCCAATCTGGCCGTGCCCGATCACAACGTGCCCACCGTCAACCGCGATGGCGGCATCGCCGACACCATCTCGCGCGCCCAGGTGGACGCGCTGCTCAGAAACTGCAACGAACACGGCATTCGCCTGTTCGGTCTGGGCGACCCGCGTCAGGGCATCGTGCATATCATCGGCCCGGAGCAGGGCGCGACCCAGCCGGGCATGACCATCGTCTGTGGTGATTCGCATACTGCGACCCACGGCGCCTTCGGCGCGCTGGCCTTCGGTATCGGTACCTCCGAGGTGGAACATGTGCTGGCCACGCAGACGCTGCCCCAGGCGCGGTCGAAGACCATGCTGGTACGCGTCGATGGCCAGGTCGCGCCCGGTATTTCGGCCAAGGACATCATGCTCGCCATCATCGGCAAGATCGGCACCGCAGGCGGCACGGGCTATGTCATCGAGTACGGCGGCGACGCCGTGCGGGCGCTGTCGATGGAAGGGCGGATGACCATCTGCAACATGTCCATCGAAGCCGGTGCGCGTGCGGGCATGGTGGCGGTCGACGACACCACCATCGACTATATGCGCGGGCGTACCTATGCACCCACGGGCGAGCAGTGGGATCGCGCCGAGGCCTATTGGCGCACGCTGGTGTCCGACGAAGACGCGGAATATGACAAGGTCGTGGTGCTGAACGCCGCCGATATCGCGCCGCAGGTCACCTGGGGCACGTCGCCGGAGATGGTTGGCCCGGTCACCGATCGCGTGCCGTCGCCAGCCGATGCGGCCAACGAGACCCAGGCCGAAAGCTGGCGCGCGGCGCTGGAATACATGGACCTCACCCCGGGCGTGCCGATGACCGAGATCATGCTCGACAAGATCTTTCTGGGCTCGTGCACGAATGCGCGCATCGAGGATCTACGGGTGGCCGCTGCCTATCTCAAGGGCCGCCGGATCGCGCCCAATATCGAATTGGCGATGGTCGTGCCCGGCTCCGGCCTGGTCAAACAGCAGGCTGAAAAGGAAGGGCTGGATGTGATCTTCAAATCCGCCGGGTTCGAATGGCGCGATGCCGGCTGCTCCATGTGTCTGGGCATGAACGACGACAACCTGTTGCCGGGCGAGCGTTGTGCCTCGACCTCGAACCGCAATTTCGAGGGTCGCCAAGGCAAGGGCGGGCGTACCCATCTGGTCAGCCCGGCGATGGCCGCGGCTGCGGCGGTGTATGGCCATTTTGTGGATATCCGCGAATTGGGTATCGAGCAATGAGCGACGCCACGGCCAGCGTCGATACGAGCCGAGGCGACTGGAATGCGCGCGATTACGCCCGCGATGCCCGTTTCGTGGCCGATCTGGCCGCGTCGCTGGTCGATGTGCTCGACCCGAAGGCCGGCGAGCGGATACTGGACCTCGGCTGTGGCGATGGCGTATTGAGCCAGGCGATCACAGAGCGCGGCGCCGAGGTGCTGGGCATGGATGCCAGCGCCGATATGGTCGCCGCCGCACGCGAGCGTGGAGTGAACGCCGTGGTTGGGGACGGGCACGATCTGGGAAGTAGCGCCGCGATTGCGGGGACGTTCGACGCGATATTTTCCAATGCGGCGTTGCACTGGATGAAGCGCGATCCGCAGGCGGTTGTCGACGGCGCCTATCAGCGGCTGGTGCCCGGTGCGCGCTTTGTCGGCGAATTCGGCGGCGCAGGCAATGTCGCGCCAGTGCAATCGGCGCTGCGCGCCGAAGCCGAAGTACGCGGGCACGACCCGGACGCGCTCGATCCGTGGTATTTCCCGACTAACGACGAATACCGCCAGCGCCTGGTGCGGGCCGGATTCGTGGTGGATCAGCTGTCGAGCTTCGAGCGGCCCACGCCGTTGCCGGGCGATATGAGCGCGTGGCTGAGCACGCTCGCCGGCCCGTTCGTGAACGCGTTTACCGACGGTGCGCCGCGCCGTGACTATATCGCCGCGGTACGCGCGCGGCTGGTCGACGATCTGCAGGACGAACAGGGGCGCTGGGTCGTTCCCTATGTACGGCTGCGTTTTGTTGCGCACCGGCCGGGCGATACGCCAAGCGCATAGGGCCATTCTTTTTTAAAGCAGCGAAGACAACACCATGCAAGCATTTACGGTACATGAAGGATTGGTGGCGCCGCTGGATCGCGCCAACGTCGATACCGACGCCATCATTCCCAAGCAGTTTCTCAAGTCGATTCGGCGCACGGGTTTCGGCCCGCATCTGTTCGACGACTGGCGCTATCTCGATCAGGGCGGTCTGGAGACGGATATCGCCGATCGGCGTGAGAACCCCGATTTCGTGCTCAACCGCGAGCCGTATCGCCAGGCCAGTATTTTGCTGACACGAGAGAACTTTGGCTGCGGTTCTTCACGTGAACACGCGGTCTGGGCGCTGGAAGATTTCGGCATTCGTTGCGTCATCGCGCCCAGTTTTGCCGATATCTTCTACAATAACTGCTTTAAGAATGGTGTGTTACCCATTGCTTTGTCAGAAGAAAATATCGATGCACTGTTCGCCGCCGCGTACGACGAGGTGGGGATGACGGCCCGTGTGGATCTGCATGCGCAGACAATCGTTGCCGCCGGACGGGAATTCAGCTTCGATATCGATGCCTATCGGCGCAAGAACATGCTGGCCGGACTGGACGACATCGGCCTGACCTTGCAGCATGCGGATGAAATTCGCGCCTTCGAGGCCCGGCGCGAGCAAGAAAAGCCGTGGCTTTTCCGCGACCTGTAGAGCTAAGATCGCGATCGGTCCAGGCTGGCCGGGACGCCTTTTCGGTAAAGGATAAAAGTATTTCATGACTGCAAGAATTCTCGTGATGCCCGGCGATGGCGTGGGCCCTGAAATCTGTCGCGAAGCCGTGCGCGTGCTCGATGCGCTGGCCAGCGACCATGGCCTGGATATCGAGCTGGAAGAAGCCCTGGTTGGCGGCGCGGCGATCGATGCCGAGGGCGATCCGCTGCCGGAGTCGTCACTGGCGGCAGCGCGAGCGGCAGATGCGATTCTGTTTGGCTCGATCGGCGGGCCGAAATGGGACGATCAGCCGCGCGAGAAACGGCCCGAGTCGGGCTTGTTGCGCCTGCGTAGCGAACTCGACCTGTTCGCGAACCTGCGCCCGGCGATTCTGTATCCGCAGCTGGCGCATGTTTCGGCACTCAAACGCGATATCGTCTCCGGGCTGGATATCATGATCGTGCGCGAGCTCACCGGCGGCATCTATTTCGGCAAGCCGGCCGGTCGCCACATGAACGCCAACGGCAAGCGCGAGGCGTTCAACACCATGCGCTACGACGAGGACGAAATCCGCCGCATCGGACGGCGTGCCTTCGATATCGCGCGTGCGCGCGGCGGCCGGCTATGCAGCGTGGACAAGGCCAATGTACTCGAGGTCTCGCAACTCTGGCGCGATGTCATGACCGAGTTGCATGCCGAATACGAAGACGTCGAGCTGACTCATATGTATGTCGACAATGCGGCCATGCAGCTGGTGCGCGCACCCAAGCAGTTCGACACGCTGGTCACCGGCAACCTGTTCGGCGATGTGCTCTCGGACGCCGCGGCGATGCTGACCGGCTCCATCGGCATGCTGCCCTCAGCTTCGATGGATAGTCATGGCAAGGGCCTGTACGAGCCCGTGCATGGTAGTGCGCCGGATATCGCCGGCCAGGGCGTGGCCAATCCGCTGGCCACCATTCTCTCGGTGGCCATGATGCTGCGTTATACGCTCGATCGCGGCGATCTGGCCGACAAGGTCGAAAACGCGGTGGGCTATGCGCTCGATCGCGGCCTGCGTACCCGCGATATCATGGACGACGAAACCCAGATCGCCAGTACCCAGGAGATCGGGGGCGCCATCGTCGATATGCTACGCTGAAATCACGCGTAGTCAGCCGCCTCGGCGGATGCCCTCAACAGGATTCTGAATGGCCGACGCATACGATGTTGCGGTGGTAGGCGCCACCGGTGCCGTCGGCGAAGCCATGCTCGAAATGCTCGAGCAGCGCGAGTTCCCGGTCGGCCGGCTGTTTGCCCTGGGTAGCGAGGGCTCGGCCGGCAAGCGTGTGGCTTTTCGCGACAAGAACCTCAGCGTGGGCGATGCGGCGTCCTTCGATTTCGCCCGTGTGCAGATCGCACTGTTCGCGGCCGGCGCGCGCATATCGCAAGCGCTGGCCGAACGTGCCGCGGCTGCCGGCTGTGCGGTCATCGATACCAGCGGTTTTTTTGCCGATGCGCACGATGTGCCGCTGGTCGTGCCCGAGGTTAATGCCGAGGCGATCGCCGACCATGCAGCCCGCGGCATGATCGCCAGTCCGTCGGCTACGTCCATCGCCCTGGCCATGGCGCTCAAGCCGATTCATGATTTTGCCGATGTCGTGCGGGTCAACGTCGCCACGTACCAGGCGGTGTCGGCATCGGGTACGGCCGCACTGCGCGAGCTGGCCGATCAGACGGCCCGGCTGCTCAATGGCCAGGCGATCCGTGAGCCGACGGTCTATCCCCGGCAGATCGCGTTTAATACGCTGCCGCTGATCGATGGGCTGCAGGACAACGGCTACAGCGACGAAGAAATGCGGCTGATCGCCCAGACACGCCGGCTACTGGGGCAGCCGGATTTGCCGATCAACCCGACCGCGGTCCGGGTCCCGGTCTTTTTTGGCCATGGCCAGGCTGTGCATGTGGAAACCCGCGACGGTGTGTCGGCCGACAAAGCGCGCCAACTGCTGACCCAGGCGCCGGGGATGATGGTCGTCGATACGCCCGCGCCGGACGGCTATGCAACGCCGGTCACCGAGGCCGCGAATCAGGACGAGGTGTTCGTCTCACGTATTCGGCAAGACATTTCGTGTGAGAATGGTCTAAATTTCTGGATCGTGGCCGATAACATACGCAAGGGTGCTGCACTCAACAGCGTGCAGATTGCCGAGAAGCTGATCGAGAAATACATCTAGGGATATACGACGCGTCATGTGGGTAGTTCGGCATACGCGTCGGCCCGGGTTGTTCCGGCGGTTCATCAACCGCGGGGATACGGGTCGAATCGAGGGGGATACGCAGGCGCCGTGGTCGATTCAAAGTCGTATTTGAGGCGCAGGCTGCAAGGTGCAGCCGTGGCCGCCTTGTTGTGTAACGCAGGCGTGGCCTCCGCGCTGGGGTTTGGTGCCATTCGGGTGCATTCGGCGCTCAACGAGCCGTTGGACGCCACCATCAACCTGGTGGCCCTGACGCCCGAGGAGAAAACCGCGCTGCAGGTCGATATGGCCAGCGTGGACATGTTCCAGCGTTTCGGCATCGAGCGCACGGCGCTGGCCGATCGTATCCGCATCGTGGCCAACCCGGGCAATGAATCCAGCCAGGTGCTGTTACGCCTGACCACGGACGCGCCGGTGCGTGAGCCGTTCCTGCGTTTTCTCATCGAAGCCGATACAGGCAATGGCCGTGCGCTACGCGAATATACGGTTCTGCTCGATCCGCCCGGTCAGGCGCCGCAGCCGCCCTCGGGCATGGCCGGTGCAAGCGCGCAGCCAGCCTCGTCCCAGTCATCGCGCGCATCGGCCGCCGATACGGCGCCGGTTGCGCCCGAGCCGGCCGCGCCCGAGCCAACGGCCGCGCCGGCGCGTGCCGAGCCGCGTAGCGATCGCTACGGGCCGGTCGCGGCCGGCGAGACGCTTTCGCGTATCGCTGCGCGTCTGCGTCGTCCGGATACCACGCTGGATCAGATGCAGGTTGCGATCTATCGCAACAACCCGCAGGCGTTCAGCGATAATATGAACATTCTGCTGCGCGGCGCGATGCTCGCCATTCCGCCGGTCGAACGTATTCGTTCGATCGCGCCGGGCGAGGCGCGTGCCGTGGTACGCGCACAGCAGGCCGAAGCTGTCGAGCGTCTGGCCTCGACGGCCACGGATAGCTCGGCCCAACGCACGGTGGCCCAAGGCGAAAGCGCGCCTGCGACCACGGACGCCCGTTTGCGTCTGGAGCCCTCGCGTATCGACGGCCAGAGTGCTGGCGGGGCGGTGGGCACCGCCGGTTTCGGCCGCTTGACCCTGCCCGATTTCGGCCCCGGCGAGGGCAGTGTCGGCGCGGGTGATGCCGCAAGCCCCGATACCGATACCGCCGATACCGATACCGATACCGGAACCGATCCCATGGTCAGCGATGGCCGTGCCGTGGCTGATCGTGGCGCGCAGGCGCCGGGTGGAGAAAACGCGCCCACGGATACGGCGGTCGATAGCGCGACGCGCACGAACGAAACAGCCGCCCAGTCGCCGACCGACGAGACCGATGCCCTGTCTTCGACCGCGCGTGATGCGACCACCGAAGTCGACGCGACCACGGGCGACAATGCCGCAGCCGATGTCGATAACGTGCCGGCAGGCGCCGCGGCCGATCAGGATATCGCCGCCAGCCCGGCCGATACGCCGGCTACGACCGATGCCATGGTCACGACCGGCGATACGGACGAGGCCCTGCAGTCCGACAGCGCGAGTGACGCCGTCGCCGACAGCACCGATACGGCGGTCGCCGCCGATAGCGGCAGCCTGCAGTCGCAGGACAGCTATCGGCCGTTGCCGGCCCAGGATGTCGATGTGGTGGGCGCCAACGATGGCGGCAGTCTGCTGAGCCCGCGTAACCTGCTGCTGCTCGCCGGTGGGCTGGGGCTGGCCGCCTTGCTGCTGGCCTGGCGTCGACGGCGCCAGTACAAGCCGGTGCCGCTGCACTTCGAAGCCGAGGGCGATCATCCGGTGGCCCCCTCCGCCGAAGAAGAGTTCGAACAGCCCGGCGAGGCGCGTCAGGCTTATATCGCGCCGGCGCCGAATACCACCCGCCCGTCCTTGCGGATCGAACAGGCCGATGCCCAGATCAAGGCCGGCGAGTTCGATCAGGCGCGGGCCACGCTCGAAGCCGGTCTGGCCGACCATCCCCACGACAGCGCGCTCCAGGACAAGCGTCTTGAGCTGGATTATCTGACCGGTGACGACAACGCCTTCATGGGCAATATCGAACGCTTCGGCTCGGCCCTGACCGGCAACGGTGTGCGCTGGGCTGGCGTGGCCGCGATGGGGCGGGTACTGCGCCCCGATGACCCGCGCTTCGCGCTTGGTTTGACCGACGATGGCCCCACGCCGGCCGCCGCCGAAGCCGAGCCGGACGATGAACCCCAGGACCCCGAATCGGCCGAAGCGCTGTACGAAAGTTTTATCTCCAGCCGTGATAGCGGCCTGGACGAAGAACTGCCGCCGGCGATCGACGACGAAAGCAGCGACGACGGGCACTATTTCACCATCGACGAATCGCTGCCCGATAGCGACGATGCCGACGCCGCGCATACCGAGCTCGACCTTCCGGAGGCGCCGAAACGCGCGTCCGAAACGCCCGACGAGCAGGGTTTCGAGTGGCAGGATCAGGAAATCGCCGATGGCGGCGAGCGCCAGCACGATCAGGGCGACGATCCCGGCCTGGCGTTCGATCTGGACAGCGTCGACGACGATGCCGGCAAGGATAAGCCGCGCTCGGTGGAGACGATCGACGACAGCGAATTCGATCTCGATGCCGAGGACGATACGGCCGCTGAAGACGACGTCGAAACCGACCCGGTGGAAATCCGGCTCGATCTGGCGCGCATGTATATCGAAATGGAAGACGCCACCGCGGCCCGCGAGTTGCTCGAAGAGGTGCAGAGCGAGGGCAACGAAGCCCAACGCGCGACCGCCACCGAGTTGTTGAACACGCTCTAGGGCCTGTTCATACTGGCGCGCTCGACGCGCGTATGCCGGCTATCGGGATACGCGCGATCTGCTGGCTGTTTACCGTTTTCATCCGCGAAGCTGACTGCGCTTGAAAGACTCGTTGCCACAATCGATCGGCGCTCGGCGGGTTTCGCGCGTATCGCCCTGCGGGGCGGTTGCGTCCAGGGGCCAGCGTCGGGCGGGATCTGATATATGCCCGCGGGTGGCTGCGCACGTGTTGGAACCCCGCTAGTGCGCTGGGCGGCCTGTGTCGAATACGATGGCTCGGCCTATCATGGCTGGCAGAGCCAGCCGCATGCAGCGAGTGTCCAGGATACGCTCGAGGCCGCGCTGTCACGCCTGGCGGATGCGTCGATTCGTACCGTATGCAGCGGGCGTACCGACACCGGCGTGCACGCCCAGGGCCAGATCGTGCATTTCGACACCGATGTCGAGCGCAGCGAACGTGCCTGGCTGCTCGGCACCAACCGTTATCTGCCCGACGATATCGCGCTGCAGTGGGTGATACCGGTATCGGGTGATTTTCATGCCCGTTTTGGCGCGATCGCGCGCGAATACCGCTACTGGATTCTCGATCGCACAGCGCCCAGCGCGCTATGGCGCAACCGCGCCTATCATTCCCATCACCGGCTGGATGTCGAGGCCATGCATGCGGGCGCGCAGCATCTGCTGGGTTATCACGATTTCAGCGCCTTCCGGGCTGCGGCCTGCCAGGCCAAGACCCCGTGGCGCGAAATTACGCGTTGCGAGGTCGTTCGCCGTGGTGACTGGGTCCGCCTGGAAGTGCATGCCAATGCCTTTCTGCATCATATGGTGCGCAATATCGTGGGTAGCCTGTTGCCGATCGGGCGAGGCCAGTATGCGCCGGACTGGATCCTGCGCTTGCTTGCCGAGGGCGATCGCCGCCATGCCGGCATGACCGCGCCGGCGCAGGGGCTGTCGCTACGGCGCGTGCATTATCCGCCGGAGTTCGTGCTGCCGGCACCGGCGCTGGACGACGACGGCTGGTAAACTGTGGTATTGGCTTGCAACGGCGAAGGCCAACGCAGCAGCGATGAAACGAGTACGCATCAAGATTTGTGGCATCACGCGCCTTGAAGACGCGCTGGCAAGCGTAAATGCCGGTGCGGATGCGATCGGCTTCGTTTTTCACGAACCCAGTACGCGCGCGATCGATATCGAGCAGGCCTGTGCGATCAGCCATCAGCTGCCGCCGTTTGTGGCCCGGGTCGCGTTGTTTCTCGAGCCCGCGCCGGCTGCGGTACAAACCGTGCTCGATCGCCTGCACCCGGACGCGCTGCAGTTTCACGGCCGCGAGACCGCCGAATTCTGTCGGCGTTTCGCCTGGCCGTATCTCAAGAGCGTACCCATGGGCGAAGACAACATCGAGCCGCGCGCCTGGGCGGACTACTATCACGATGCCCAGGGTCTGTTGCTCGACGCCAACCGCGCCGGCGCGGCGGGTGGCAGTGGCGAAACCTTTGACTGGGAACGCCAGGCCGCGCTGCCGGATATGCCGATCGTGATCGCCGGCGGGCTGCATGCCGACAACGTCGGTGAAGCCATTACCCGATTTCATCCGTATGCGGTGGATGTCAGCAGTGGCGTGGAAAGCGCGCCGGGCATCAAGGACGCCGAACGTATTCGCGCGTTCACCGCGGCGGTCAGCCGCGCCCGACCCGGCGGTATCGAACGCCGCCGGGGCGAAGACATGGCCGAGGCCTGAACGCCGGAGCACCACAGATTGAAGCGCGATGGCGTACAGGCATCGCGATCGACCAGAGGCTTGGACAACATGACGATACCCGAACCCCAGCAGTCGCTCGATAATACCGCGCCGTTGGCCCACGCCTGGCGCAACATGCCCGACGCGCGGGGCCATTTCGGCCCCTACGGCGGGCGTTTTGTCGCGGAAACGCTGATGGCGCCGCTCGACGAGCTCGCTGCGGCGTACGAGTCCGCGCGCAACGATCCGCAGTTCATGGCCGCGCTGGATCAGGATCTGGCCGATTATGTGGGCCGACCGACGCCGATCTATCACGCCGAGCGGCTGTCGAAAAAAGTCGGCGGCGCGCAGATCTGGTTCAAGCGCGAAGACCTGAACCACACGGGCGCGCACAAGATCAACAACACCATCGGTCAGGCGCTGCTGGCCGCGCGCATGGGCAAAAAACGCATCATCGCCGAGACCGGTGCCGGCCAGCACGGCGTGGCCACGGCCACGGTGGCTGCCCGTCTGGGCCTGGAATGTGTGGTGTTCATGGGCAGCGAGGACATGCGCCGCCAGGCCACCAACGTCTATCGCATGCGGTTGCTGGGCGCGGAAGTCCGGCCCGTCGAGTCGGGCTCCAAAACGCTCAAGGACGCCATGAACGACGCCCTGCGCGACTGGGTGGCGCATGTCGACGATACCTTCTACATCATCGGCACGGTCGCCGGCCCGCACCCGTATCCCGCGATGGTGCGCGATTTTCAGGCCGTGATCGGGCGCGAGTCGCGTCGCCAGATGCTCGAACGCGTCGGCCGGCTGCCGGATGCGCTGGTCGCCTGTGTCGGCGGCGGTTCCAATGCCATCGGTATGTTCTATCCGTTTCTCGACGACGAACAGGTCGAGATCTACGGTGTGGAAGCCGGTGGCGACGGCATCAGCAGCGGGCGGCATGCCGCGCCGCTGTCGGCAGGGCGCTCGGGCGTGCTGCATGGCAATCGCACCTACCTGATGCAGGACGATAACGGCCAGATCAGCGGGACCCATTCGATTTCGGCAGGTCTGGATTACCCCGGTGTCGGCCCGGAACATTCCTGGCTCAAGGATATCGGGCGTGCGCATTATGTCGACATCACCGATTCCGACGCGCTCGACGCCTTTCATGAGTGCACGCGTATCGAAGGCATCATGCCGGCGCTGGAATCCGCCCATGCCGTGGCCTATGCCAAGAAGCTGGCTGCGACCATGCGCGACGATCAGATCGTGCTGGTGAACATGTCCGGGCGCGGCGACAAGGATATGGCCAGCGTGGCCGAGGCCGCCGGAGAAACGCTATGAGCCGTCTGGCCAGCCGCCTGAACGACCTGCGCGAGCAGGGCCGAACCGCGCTGATCCCCTATGTGACCGCAGGCGATCCAGCCCCGGACGCCACCGTGGGCTTCATGCATGCGTTGGTCGAGGCCGGCGCTGACGTGCTCGAGGTCGGGGTACCGTTTTCCGACCCCATGGCCGACGGGCCGGTCATCCAGGGCGCCTGCGAGCGCGCGCTGGCGGCGGGTACCAGCCTGTCCGGCGTGCTTGAGATGGTAACCGAATTTCGCGAGCGCGACACCGAAACGCCGATCGTGCTCATGGGCTATCTCAACCCCATCGATCGCCTGGGACTGGAGACCTTCGCCCAGCGGGCCAGTCAGGCCGGGGTGGACGGCGTGCTCATCGTCGACATGACCGCCGAAGAGGCGCCGGATGTCGTGCCTACGCTGGATGCGGCCGGGCTCGATGCTGTGTGTCTCATCGCGCCGACCACGGGCGAGGCACGGATCGAAAAGATCTGTGCCAATGCGGGCGGTTTCATCTACTACGTGTCGTTCAAGGGCGTGACCGGTTCGGCCAGCCTGGATGTCTCGTCGCTGGCGACGAGTATCGAGCGTATTCGTGCAAAAACCGAGCTGCCGGTCGCGGTCGGCTTCGGTGTGAGTACGCCGCAAAACGCTGCCGATGTGTCGCAGGTGGCCGATGCCGTGGTCGTGGGCAGCGCGCTGGTGCGCCAGATCGCCGAACACGGCGCCGATCGTGATGCCACGCAGCGCGCGTTACGCGATACGCTGTCGGCCATGCGTCGAGCGATCGACGAACAGGACACAACCCAAAAGGAGGCACGCCGCGCATGAGCTGGCTGGAAAAACTCATGCCGTCGCAGATGCGCAACGACTCGGCGGCAAAGAAAAGCACGGTGCCGGAGGGGCTCTGGACCAAATGCAGCAACTGCGGCGCGGTGCTCTACAGCGCCGAGATGGAGCGCTCGCTGCAGGTATGCCCGAAGTGCAACGCCCATCAGCGTCTGCGCGCGCGCAAACGCCTCGATCTGTTTCTGGATGCCGACAATCGCGAGGAATTGGCGCTCGGTATCGAGCCGCGCGACCCGCTCAAGTTTCGCGACAGCCGCAAATATCGTGAACGTCTGACCCAGGCACAGAAGGACTCCGGCGAACGCGAGGCCGCGCTCGTCATGGCCGGCAGCCTCAAACAGATGCCGGTGGTCGCGGGCGCACTGGATTTCGGGTTCATGGGCGGCTCGATGGGCAGTGTCGTGGGCGAGGCCTTCGTGCGCGGTGTACACGCGGCCATCGATCGCAACTGTCCGTTCATCTTCTTTTCCGCCAGCGGCGGGGCGCGCATGCAGGAAGGCTTGTTCTCGCTGCTGCAGATGGGCAAGACCAGCACCGCGCTGACCCGCCTGGCCGACCGCGGTCTGCCATTCGTATCCGTGTTGACCCATCCGACCATGGGCGGCGTAGCGGCAAGCTATGCCATGCTCGGCGATATCAACGTGGCCGAACCGGAAGCACTGATCGGCTTTGCCGGCCCGCGCGTGATCGAGCAGACCGTGAAGCAGACCCTGCCCGAAGGTTTCCAGCGCAGTGAATTCCTGCTCGAGCATGGCGCGATCGACATGATCGTCGAACGCCGCCATCTGCGCGATCGTATCCACAAGGTGGTGTCGGTGTTCATGCACCAGGACGCGGCTTCAGAACAGGCTGCCGATGTAACGTGAGCACGGCCGCGCCGGTACAAGGCAGCGTCGACGACTGGCTGGCATGGCAACTCACCCTGCATGCCAGCGAAATGGAACTGGGTTTGACCCGGGTGGCCGAGGTCGCCCAACGTCTCGGCGTGCCTGGCGGGCACGCCAAGCGCGTGATCGTGGCCGGCACCAACGGCAAGGGCAGTTGTGCGGCACTCATCGAACGTCTGCTGGCCGATGGCGCGCGCGTGGGCACCTACACCTCGCCGCATCTGTGGCGCTACAACGAGCGCTTTCGTATCGACGGCGAAGCGGTCTCCGATCGCGCGCTGCTCGATGCATTTCAGGCCGTCGAAGCCGCGCGGGGCGAGACGTCGTTGACGTTTTTCGAATACGGCACGCTCGCCGCGTTGTGGCTGTTCGACGAGGCGGCCGTGGATTACGCGGTACTCGAAGTCGGTCTGGGGGGCCGTCTGGATGCGGTGAATATCGTCGATGGCGATATCGCGCTGATCACCAATATCGGCCTCGATCATGTCGACTGGCTGGGCGACGACCGCGAGAGCATCGGCTACGAAAAAGCCGGTGTGATGCGTACCAGACGCCCGGTAATCTGTTGCGATCGCCAGCCGCCTGCATCGCTGTCGCAGCATGCCGCACGGGTCGGCGCCGCGCTCGAATGCATCGGCCATGAGTTCGATATTCAGGCCGATAGCCAGGGCTGGGTTTTCAGCCGCGGCGCGCATACGCGCAGGTTGGCGGGCATGGCGGGTGTGCTGGCCGATAATCTCGCCGGCGCGCTGGCCACGGTCGATGCGCTGACTGCCCGTCTGCCCGCGCCCGCGGCGATCGAGACCGCCTGTCGTGCCCAGGCCGGGCTGCCCGGCCGACGCGAACGCGTCGACGACACGGTATCGATGATCTACGATGTCGGCCACAATGCCGAGGCCGTGGCCGTGCTCGCCGAAGAGCTGCTCGGCGCGCCGTCGGCCGGGCGTACCCATATCGTTCTGGGCATGCTGGCCGATAAACCGGTGGAAACTGTCGCCGCACACCTTGAAAAGGTGGCGGATCGATTCTATTTCGCAGGCCTCGACAGTTTGGGAAGTCGCGGCCTGGCCGCCGACGATCTGGCGCGCCGCGTCGGCATCGAAGGCGATCGCTTCGACTCGCCGGCCGCTGCTGTGGCGGCGGCGCGTAATGCCAGCGAGGCTGGCGATCGAATCGTCGTGTGTGGTTCCTTTCTTACCGTGGCGCACGCCCGGAGGCCAATGCCGTCATGAAGGATGTGATGAAAAAACGAGTGGTCGGAGCCACGGTTCTGGTGATTCTGGGCATCGCGCTGCCCTTGTTGCTGGCGCGTTGCATGCAGGGCGGCGGCGAGGGCGATACCGACGCCATGCGGGTCTACGAAGTCGCGCCGGACGGCCAGGCCAAGCCCGCCAGCGCCGAGGGTGAGAACACGCCTGCGCAGGTTGACGCGAAAACCAACAGCGGCGCGCCTGACGAGCAACAGCGACCGGCCCCGGCGGCCGCCAGCGAACAGGCTGCGCCGGATATGCCGGATGCGGTATCGCCCGCGAGTGTCGCCGAATCGCGCCCGGCAGCGGCCAGCGAAGCCGAAGCCGAAGCCGAAGCCGAACCCGCGGCCGCCGAGGAGCCTTCCGAGCCGGCCGGTGCGACCGCCGAGGCGCCAGCAGGCGCGTCTTCGAGCGGCTCGCTGCGCCAGACGGCATCGTTTTCCGGCGGCTATGTGGTTCAGGTCGCCAGCTTTCGCGACGAAGCCAGCGCCGAGAAGGTGGCCCGCGAACTCAACAGCGAATTCAAGGCCTTCTATCGCGCGGGCGATGTCAACGGCACCACGTATTACCGGGTACGCGTCGGGCCGTTCGAAAACGAAGCGGCGGCCAACGCGGCAGCCGCCCAGCTCAAGCGGGCTGGGCGGGCCACGCTGGTTCGGCGCGCGGAATGACCATGACCGGCCGGATACGCCCGCCATTTGCTAGACTCGGCGTATCCGGCCGGCGCGAACGGGTGCAATGATCTGGGTCGACATCGCCATTCTGGCCGTGGTCGCGCTTTCCGCGATCATCGGTTTCTTTCGCGGATTCCTGCGCGAAGCGATCGGGCTGGCTACCTGGCTTCTGGCGTTCTATCTGGCGTTTACGTTCGTGCGCCACGGCGCGGCGGTGCTCAGCTCATGGATCGACACCCAGCCGGTGCGGCTGGCGGTATCATTTGCGGTCATCTTTATTGTCGTATTGCTACTGGGCGCCATCATCAATTTTGTCTTGCACCGGCTGGTGAATCAGACCGGATTCGCCGGTACCGATCGGGTGCTTGGCGCCGGGTTCGGTGCATTGCGGGGCATCGCGGTATTGGTTGTACTCGTCATGCTCGCCGGTGCGCTCACGGCGTTGCCGCGCGATGCGTGGTGGCAGCATTCGGTGTTCTTGCCCCATCTGGAAAAAGCCGCGCTGTGGGCGCGTGATTTTCTGCCGCAGGATCTGGGCGGCGCGATCAACTATCCCGGGCCGGCAGCGCCGGCTGAAGATTCTCCATCCTCTATCTGAACTGGTCTGGCTATGTGCGGCATCGTAGGCATTGTTTCCCATACCCCCGTCAATCAAGAGCTGTATGACGCGCTCACGGTGCTCCAGCACCGCGGGCAGGATGCTGCAGGCATCGTCACCACCAGCGGCGGACGACTGTTTCTGCGCAAGGACAACGGCCTGGTCCGCGATGTCTTTCGCACCGACCACATGCTGCGCCTGCAGGGCAACGCCGGGGTGGGGCATGTGCGCTATCCCACGGCCGGGGTGGATACCAGCGCCGAGGCGCAGCCGTTCTATGTGAACACGCCCTACGGCATCTGTCTGTCGCACAACGGCAACCTCACCAATGCGGACCAGCTCAAGGAAGAGCTGTACCGCTCGGACCGGCGGCATCTGAATACCGATTCCGATTCCGAGATCCTGCTCAACGTCTTCGCGCATGAACTCATGCGTAGCGAGCGTCTGCAGCTGGCGCCCTCGGATATCTTCGAGGCAGTCACCGCGCTGCATCGCCGTTGTAGTGGCGGTTATGCCGCGACCGCGCTGATCACCGGCTACGGGCTCATCGGCTTTCGCGATCCGCACGGTATTCGTCCGGTGGTCTACGGCAAGCGCGAAACCGAAGCCGGCACCGATTACATGATCGCCTCCGAATCGGTGGCGCTCGATGCGCTGGGCTACGAGCTGATCGACGATATCAACCCGGGCGAATGCGTGGTCATCACGCTCGACGGCGAGATTCACGTACAGCAGTGTGCGGACAACCCCAGCTATGCGCCGTGCATTTTCGAATATGTCTATCTTTCGCGCCCGGACTCGGTAATCGACGATGTCTATGTCTACAAGGCGCGCCTGCGCATGGGCACCTATCTGGCCGAAAAGATTCAGCGCGAATGGCCCGACCACGATATCGACGTGGTCATTCCCATTCCCTCCACGAGCCGCACCGCCGCGGTGGAACTGGCCAGCCAGCTCGACGTGAAATACCGCGAGGGCTTCATCAAGAACCGTTATATCGGGCGTACGTTCATCATGCCCGGCCAGCAGCAACGGGCGAAATCGGTACGCCAGAAGCTCAACCCCATTGATCTGGAATTCGCCGACAAGAACGTGCTGCTCGTGGACGATTCGATCGTGCGCGGGACCACGTCGCGCCAGATCATCGAAATGGCCCGCGAGGCCGGCGCGCGCAAGGTCTATTTCGCCTCGGCCGCGCCGCCGGTACGCTATCCCAACGTCTACGGCATCGATATGCCCAGCGCCACCGAGCTGGTCGCCCATGGCCATAGCGAAGAAGAGATCGCCAAGATCATTGGCGCCGATAAGCTCATCTATCAGGATATGGACGATCTGGTGCGCTCGGTGAATGCCGGCAATCCCGATCTGGCCCGCTTCGACGATTCCGTATTCACCGGCGAATACGTGACCGCCGATATCAGTGCCAAATATCTCGAACAGCTGGAGCTGTTTCGTGCCGACGCCGCCCGTGAGGACCGGCGTACCAAGGACAACGCCGTACTCGAACTGCATAACGACGGGTGACGCCGACGCTGGGCAGCACGACGGTTGATCGTGCTGCCCGGTGCTTGCATAATGCAATCGCGCCGATTTGTAACAGCTTGCGGGCGCCCTAAGGCCTGCCAACATTTACGCGTATCGCCGCGTTGCTGCGCAAAATTCGGTCAAGCAAGGCAAGAGGAGCGAAATTGGGTTTGACCCAATGAGCGACGAGCAACGCCGCTTGGCGGGATTTTGAGCGCAACCCTGCGGGCCGTCGGCGATTTTCAGCATTCCGGCGTTGCAGTTCGCTCATGTAGCCACGCTACACGACGCGCACTGCGCCTTGGTCTGCAGAAAATCGCCGGCGGCGCGGCGGATTCGCGTAACTGTTGGCAGGCCTGAAATTCCGCTAAACGGTCGAGGGACGGCAAGCCTGCATCGCAATCGCGAGTGCAGGTTTTTTTATGCCCGAGACCCATTGCCTGGAGATTCTTATGACCGACGAATTCGACGACAGCTGGGGCACGGCCACGCGCGGCGTGCGCGCCGGCACCCATCGCAGCCCCGAAGGCGAACACAGCAACGCGATCTACATGACGTCGAGTTTCGTGTTCGAAACCGCCGAGGAATGTGCGGCGCGTTTTGCCGGCGAGGCGCCGGGCAATATCTACTCGCGTTTCACCAATCCGACCGTGGATGCCTTCTCGAAGCGCCTGGCCGCGATGGAGGGCGGCGAGTGCTGCGTGGCCACCGCCTCCGGCATGTCGGCGATTCTGGCCACCTGTCTGGCCACACTCGAAGCCGGCGATCATATCGTGGCCGCACATACGTTGTTCGGTTCCACCATCGGCTTGTTCAACAACTATCTGTCCCGCTTCGGCATTACCACCAGCTTCGTCGCGCCCGAGGATGTGGCGGCCTGGAAAGCCGCGATCACGCCGGCCACGCGCATGCTGTTCGTGGAAACGCCGTCCAACCCCTTGACCGAAATCGTGGATATGGCGGCGCTGGCCGAGATCGCCAACGACAACGACGCGCTGCTGGTGGTCGATAACTGTTTCTGTACGCCGGCTTTGCAACGGCCGCTGGATTTCGGCGCCCATGTGGTGACCCACTCGGCCACGAAGTTCCTCGATGGCCAGGGCCGCGCGCTCGGCGGCGCGGTCGTGGGGGATGCCGATATCGTGGGCGACAAGGTCTTTCGCTTTCTGCGCACGGCGGGGCCGACGATGAGCCCGTTCAATGCCTGGCTGTTCTACAAGGCGCTGGAAACACTGGAAGTGCGGATGCAGGCGCATTGCCGTTCCGCCCAGCGGGTGGCGGAATGGCTGGATGCGCAGCCGGGCGTCGAGCATGTCTATTATCCGGGCCTGAAATCGCATGCCCAGCATGAACTGGCCGCGCGCCAGCAGCCAGGCGGCTTCGGCAGCGTGCTGTCGCTGCGCCTGGCGGGCGGCCGCGAGGCCGCATTCGCGCTGATCAACGCCACGAAAATGCTCTCGATTACCGCCAATCTGGGCGATACCCGAACCACCATCGTGCATCCGGCCAGTACCACCCATGCCCGTATTTCCGCCGAGGATCGTGCCCGCGCGGGGATTACCGAAGGCGTGATCCGGATTTCCGTCGGCCTGGAAAACGTCGAAGACATCATCGCCGATCTCGCACGCGGCCTGGGCTGATCGTGCACATCGACGACGTCTACGACGCGTTGATGACGCGCGATCCGGCGGCCAAGTGCGTGGCGGCTCGTGCATTGCACGCCGCCGATAGTTCGGCGCTGGCCAAGGCGGGCGGCACGCCGGAGCCGGTGGTCGTACCCGGGCGGCCGGACGTGCCCGCACTGGTCCATCCGGCCAAGCTTGCCAAGCGCGGGCTGGGCAAGCCGGCCGGGCGCGCGGCACTTATTCATGCCATCGCCCATATCGAGTTCAATGCGATCAATCTCGGCCTGGATGCGGCCTATCGTTTTCGCGGCATGCCGGCAGCGTTCTATGCCGACTGGCTGAGTCTGGCGGCCGACGAATCACGCCATTTCGAAATGCTCAATAACCGCCTGGCCGATTACGGCTACACCTACGGCGATTTCGATGCGCATAACGGATTATGGGAAATGGCGGTCAAGACCGCCCATGACGTGATGATCCGCATGGCACTGGTGCCACGCGTGCTGGAAGCCCGCGGGCTGGATGTCACCCCGGGCATGATCGAAAAGCTCCGTCAGGCCGGCGATGCCGAGACCGTGGCCATTCTGGAAGTGATTCTCGAAGAAGAAGTGCCGCATGTGGAAATCGGCACCCGCTGGTTTCGCTATTGTGCCGAGCCGCGCGGGCTCGACCCAGACAGCACCTTCACCCAGCTACTGGACGACTACATGAACGGCGGCCCGCCGGGGCCGTACAACTTTCCGGCCCGGCGCAAGGCGAAATTTTCGGAAAACGAGCTCGACTGGCTCGCCCGCCGCCACAGCTGATATCCAGCTCAGCGGTTGATGCGATAGGCGATACGGCGCAGCAGCACGCGCGGCGTGACCTTTCCGCCCCAGACCATGAGCTTGTTGCGCATGCCGGGAATGACGATCGTGTCGTTTTGATGCTTGACACCAAACGCGGCGACGTCGCGGCTGGTCATGGTGCCCATCTTGAACAGCTTGGCCTTGCTGGCTTCCGCGCGCTCGGCAAATTCGGATTCCGTCGGCCCCGGACACAGGGCACTGACCGACACGCGGCCACGTAATTCCTCGGCCAGACTTTCCGAAAACGACAGCACGAACGCCTTGCTGGCGTAATAGACCGCCATGTTCGGCCCGGCCTGAAAAGCGGCGACCGAGGCAACATTGATGATGAACGGCTGCTGGGCGCGTTCGAGCACCGGCAGCAGGCGGTGGGTGAGGTCCACAAGGGCGGTCACATTCACCTGAATCATCGCCAGCTGTTTTTCGCGCGGTCGCTTGGCGAAGGCGCCGCTGTCGCCAAAGCCGGCATTGTTGACCAGTCCACGCAAAGCCCAGTCGCGCTCGACGATGGTATCGGCCAGTTCGGCCACGCCGTTCGGATCGCCCAGATCGGCACTGATTACCTCGACGGTGCGCCCGTGTTGTTCGCGCAGCTCGCCGGCCAGTTTTTCCAGTCGCTCCGTGCGCCGGGCGGTAAGAATCAGGTCGTGGCCGTTCTCGGCATATTCACGCGCGATGCTTTCGCCGATGCCGGAACTGGCGCCGGTGATCAGGGTGTAGTTACTCATGCGGAAGACTAATTGTGAAATGCGATAATTTCAGATTATCACGGCTGATCAAATCTGCGCAGCGTTGTCGCTACCACGAGGCCACATCCAGGTATTCGAGGGTTCGCTGATCGGCGACGAGGACCTGGGCACGGTCCGGGCGCCAGTCGGGGAGCACGATACGCTCACAGGCGTCACCCGCGATCTCGAAGTGGTGGGTGTCCGGCCGGTGGGTATGGCCGTGGATGAGGCGCGTCACATCGTGCGTTTGCATGGCCCGGCATACCGCCTCGGCATTGACGTCCATGATTTCGGCAGGCTTGCGTGTCTTGCCGCGCATGCTGCGCTTGCGTGCGCGTCGGGCGATACGCCGGCGCAGCCACAGCGGGATTTTCATCATCCGTGCGCGCCAGCGCGGGTCGGTATAGCGGGCACGAAACGCCTGGTGGGCGGTATCGTCGGTACAGAAGATATCGCCATGCGAGAGCAGGGTGGGGATGCCGCACAGCTCGACCACGACCGGGTCGTCGAGAATCTGCATATGACTGGCGGCAACGAACGCCTCGCCCACGGCGAAATCGCGGTTGCCGCGCATGAAATACAACGGCACTCCCGTTCGTGCAAGCGCGGCGAAGCGATCGATCACGCCGGCATGCACCGGCAGTGAGCCATCGTCGCCGACCCATACATCGAACAGGTCGCCCAATACGTAGACGGCCTCGGCCGCGCGGGCCGGGCCGTCCAGATAGCGCATCAGGCGCTCGGCGTTGGGGTCGTCGTCGCCGGTCAGATGGACATCGGCGAGCAGATGAACCGCCACCCCGAGGCTAGTCTTCGACGACCTCGGCCGTCTCGATCACGACCTGATCCTGCGGCGCATCCTGGCGGAACGGGCCGGCCGAGCCGGTGGGCGTGGCTGCGATCTTGTCGACTACATCCATGCCGTCGGTGACCTTGCCGAATACCGCATAACCGGCATTGCCGCGGCTCGGGTTGAGCGGGGCGTTGTCGGTGAGGTTGACGAAGAACTGCGAGGTGGCCGAGTTCGGGTCGCTCGTGCGGGCCATGGACAGGGTGCCGCGGTCGTTCTTCAGGCCGTTATCGGCTTCGTTGACGATCGGGTCGCGGGTCTTTTTCTGGCGATAGTCTTCGGTGAAGCCACCGCCCTGAATCACGAAGCCCGGAATCACGCGATGAAAGATCGTGCCGTCGTAGAAGCCGTCGCGTACGTACTGCAGGAAGTTGGCCGCCGATTTCGGGGCCTGGTCTTCGAAAACCTGGATGGTGATATCGCCGAGATTGGTATGCATGACAACCATGGAATCATCCTTGCTGGCGTCGCCGGCGGCGAACGCGAGGGGCGCGCATAGCGCGAGGGAAACAAATACGGTAACGAGCAAAGTGCGTACTGACTTCATCAGGCAACGGCCTCGGTTGGTTCGACGCGTGCGAGTGCCGCGTCGAGTACGTTCAGGTCGGCATCCTTTTTATGACCCTGCTCGGAAAGCACGCGTCGCCAGGCCCGACCGCCCGGCTGGCCATGATACAGACCGAGCATGTGGCGGGTAATATCCTTGAGCGCGCCGCCCGCGGCCAGATGATCGGCGATATAGCCGCGCATGCCGGCCACGATCTCGCCGCGGCTCGGCACGCTGGCATCGGCATCAAAGAAACGCCGGTCGACATCGGCCATGACATAGGGATTCTTGTAGGCCTCGCGGCCGATCATCACGCCGTCGACGTGTTCGAGCTGATCCGCGGCCGTATCCAGATCGACGATGCCGCCGTTGATGCTCATCGCTAGATTCGGGAAATCCTGCTTGAGCGCATGAACCCGTGCGTAGTTCAACGGGGGAACCTCGCGGTTTTCCTTGGGGCTCAGACCCGACAGCCAGGCCTTGCGCGCATGCACGATCAGCGCGTCGGCACCGGCCGCGGCCACCGCGCCGGTAAAGGCATGCAGGAATGCATAGCTGTCCTGGTCATCGATGCCGATACGGGTCTTGACCGTCACCGGGATCGAAACCCGCGCTTTCATGGCGGCCACGCAATTGGCCACGCGTTGCGGATCGCCCATCAGACAGGCGCCGAAGGTGCCGTTCTGGACCCGATCCGACGGACAGCCCACATTGATATTGACCTCGTCGTAGCCATGCGCTTCGGCCATCGCCGCACATTCGGCCATCGCCGTGGCCTCGCTGCCGCCCAGCTGCAAGGCGATCGGATGCTCGTCGGCGTGATAGGCCAGAAACCGATCGCGATCACCGTGGATCAGGGCGCCGGTGGTTACCATTTCCGTATAGAGCAGGGCACGCCGGCTGATCTGGCGCATGAAATAGCGCTGCTCCCGCGTGGTCCACGCCATCATCGGCGCGACGCTGATACGCGCGCCGGGGGTGCGCTTGTCTGGCGGCGAGGGTGTATCGCCGTGTGTGCTGATTTGCGTGTGTACTCGCGTCATCGGCACATATTTTACGCGCTTTGCCCCGAGGGTTGGCGTTCGTTGGTCACGGTCCGAGCAATATGCGTGACCTCGTTCACGCTCGAGCGGTATTCAGGGCGCCGGATTACTCAATAGGCGCGCACGCGCTTGATGCGTTCGCAGGATTCGCATTGCCAGCGTTGCGGGCGGTTGAATAACCGCTGTACGTGGTTGCGACGAATACGAAAACAGCTGTAGGTGCCGCAATGCGGGCAATGGTTCACGCTTTTCATCAACGAAAATCCGGCTGATTTACGGGTGTGTTCGAAATTAATGAAGCGAACCGGCGTACGCATGATCAATATTGTGTAAGCACCAGCGACCTCGAGGAATCTATGGCGCGGTGCGCGTCATTCACCTTGCGTGTTGCCTTGGGCGTCGGCGTGGCGCTGCAAACCGCGACCGAACTCGCGCACGGGCGTGATCGCCGTCACAATGCGCGCCATTGAGGCTTTCTCATCGCTGGATTGGCAGGAGCGTTCATGTACGCCTTCGCTCGCAGTGCGTTGTTCGCGCTCGAACCGGAAACCGCCCACGACGTGACCCTGCGTACGCTGGCGCATAGCGCCGCGATCGCGCGTCGGGTGTATGGACGCAAGGTCGCGCATGTGCCGGTCGATCTCATGGGCCTGCAATTACCCAACCCGATCGGCCTGGCCGCGGGCCTGGACAAGGACGGTCGTTGTATCGACGGTCTGGCCGCGCTCGGATTCGGTTTCGTCGAAGTGGGCACGGTCACGCCCGAGCCGCAGGCCGGCAACGCCCGGCCGCGCCTGTTTCGTCTGCCGGCACAGCGGGCGCTGCTCAATCGCATGGGCTTCAACAATGACGGCGTGCACGCACTGGTCGAACGCGCGAAGCGGCGGCGCGGCACGACCGCGCTGGGAATCAATATCGGCAAGAATGCGACGACGCCGGCCGAACGCGCGGTTGACGATTATCTGAAAGCGCTCGACGGCGTGTACGCGATTGCCGACTACATCACGATCAATATCTCGTCGCCGAATACCAAAGGGCTGCGGGACATGCAGTCCCGCGACAGCCTGGACGGGCTACTGGCCGCGGTACGCGAGGCGCGCGATCGCCGCGCCGACGCCGACGGCCGCTATGTGCCGCTGGCGGTCAAGATCGCTCCGGATCTCGACGCCGCGCAGCTCGATGCCATCGCCGAGCGGTTGCTCTATCACCGCATCGATGGGGTGATCGCGACCAATACCACCATCGCCCGTGACGGCGTGGATCTGCGCTGGACGAACGAGGCCGGCGGTTTGAGCGGCGTGCCGCTACGTGCGCGTTCGACCGCCATGATCGCTGCCTTGCATGAACGGCTGGGCTCGGCGATACCGATTATCGGTGTGGGTGGCATCCAGAGCGCACGCGATGCGCGCGACAAACTCGAAGCCGGCGCCACCGCGCTGCAGTGCTATACCGGACTCATTTATCAGGGGCCGCGTCTGATTGCCGACTGCGCCCGTGCGGCCGCGCTGGTCCAGGCCGGCCAGCGCGCACGCACACTCAAGAATGTGGTGACACGCGACCGAGCGCGCGTTTCAGCTGGGCGTTGAAGACTTCGCCGATGAAGTCGATGGATTCGGCCAGACGATGGCCGTCGGCCACGACATGCAACGCCGCACGGCGCGCCCGGGCGAAGTTGTAGCCGGATGCCAGCGGCACGATATCGTCGTCCCAGCCGTGCACGACGATGGTATCGGCCGGGCAGTGCGCCGGGTCGCCCGGATAGCCGTCGAGATAGAGCGCCGGCGCCATGAGCAATAGCGCGTCGGGGGCGAGTGCTTCGCAGGCCATCGCCGAGACATAGCCGCCCATGCTGGAGCCGACCAGTACCAGTGGCTGGCCGCTCGGTGCGTGTTCGATCAGACGGCGCACGCGTGCGAGCGGGTCCATGAGGTCGCTATAGTCGAGGCTTTCCACGGCGAAGCCGCGTGCCTGGGCGATGGTGGCCAGATGCTGGATCTTGCTGCCCCAGGGGCCGCTTTCCTTGCCGTGGGCGAAGACGACGCGGGGTTCGGTCATGACAACTCTTGCGTGGACGTTGATTGGGGCGCGCGCGTACTATGCCACGGTGCACGGTCTCATCGTGCGCTGACTGACTTTTCGATGCCGGGGACCGACACTGAAACTCCTGTCTTTCATCAACTGGGTGGCACTGGGTATCGGCGCGCTGATGACGCTGCTCTATGCCGTGGTCTGTCTGATGATGTGGCCGTACCCACAGCTGGTGGCCGATGCCGGTGGCGGTTTCGATCAGGTCGTGCAGATCACGCTGGTCACGGCCGGCTTCACCGCCGCGGCGGGCCTTTCCACCTGGTTGGTACAAAAACGCCATCCCGCGCTGTGGCTGGGCCAGGGCGTGCTGCTCGCGGCGCTCATCGGCGTGATCGTTTTCGCGCTGGCCCAGCGTTGAGATGACCCAGGCGTGGCGTATGCGCGCACAACCGCGCTGGCAGGCGGCCGCGCTGATTCCGCTCGCTGTCGGGCTGGGTTGGCTGGCTTTCGGCTGGGCCCATGGGCTGGTTGTCGCGATACTGGCCACCTGCGCCGGTGTGCCACTGCTTGGCTGTGCCACCGCTATCGCTTTATGGCCGGGCGATCGTCAGATCACCCAGTATCTGGCGGTGAGCGCGATTGCGAGCGGCTTGCTCGCCGTACTGCTATGGCCCTGGCTTGGGCTGTTCGTTGGTGGCGGGCTGATCGTGGGCGCGATCGCCTGTTTTCTGGCGGCCGGTTGGGTTGCCACCCGTGAGGCGGCACGGCCGCTGGCGGTTCCCGAACCGCCCCTGTCGCTGGCGGTATGTCGCAAGGTCGCGACCGATGATGCGCTGCTGGGCGTGTTTGTCGCCGGCGCGCGTATTCCGCGCGGCGAGGTGGTCAAACGCGATTGCAACGAGCTGCGGGCGCTCAGCACGCTCGCGGAGCAGGGCTATTGGCACAACGGCGGCAAAGACTGGCACCGAGCGCCGGGCGCGCCGCGCGATTTTCGCCTGGTACCGGCCAGCGCGCAGGGCTTTCGTTTCCAGTGGCTGAATTTCGATAGCGATTTCGAGGCCGATCCAGCCTTGCCCGGCGCGGCGCGCTGGCAGGCGCACCGGCCCAACCAGCGCATGGCTGCACGTATCTTTCGCCACGAAGGCGCGCCGCGGCCGTGGCTGATTTGTATCCATGGCTATCGCATGGGCGTCGACGCGCTCGATCTATCGTTGTTTCGGGCCAAACGGCTGCATTTGAAGTTCGGCATGAACGTGGCGATGCCGATTCTGCCGTTGCACGGTGCGCGCCGGATCGCGCGGGTGACGGGCGGGCATTTTCTGGACGGGCCGATGGCCGATCTGGTGCATGCCCAGGCCCAGGGGCTCTGGGATCTGCGCCGGCTCAAGGCCTGGATCGAAACCCAGCAGCCGGGCCAGTCGATCGGCGCGCTGGGTTATAGCCTGGGCGGTTACCATGCCGCTTTGCTGGCCGCTTTCGAAGCCGATCTGGCCTGTGTGATCGCAGGTATTCCGCTCACCGATATTCCGGCCGCGCTGTGGGCGCATATGCCGACCCTGCATCTGCGCTACCTCGAAGCCCAGGGGCTGTCCCAGCCTCGCCTGAGCGAGTTGATGGCCCCGGTGTCGCCGTTGCATCTGGCCCCCGTTGTGCCCCGAGAACGGCGCTATATCTTTGCCGCGACCGCCGATCGTCTGGTCGATCCGGATCAGCCACTGCGATTGTGGCATCACTGGGACGAGCCGGCGATGCACTGGTATCACGGCTCGCACCTGTCGGTTCGGCGCGAGGCCGAACTGCTGCCGTTTGTCGAAGATGCGCTGGCGCAACACGAGCTGATCGTGAACCCGGGCAAGCGCTGATCGATTCATGCGCCGATCGTGTGTGAGGCAAACCCAGCGCTGGCTCTGAGCGAGGTCGGCGCGCGCCTGCTTGCCATACGCAACCGGGGATTGCAGTGCCGGATGATGTCTGCACACGACGCCAGCGTGCGTGCGGAGTAAGCGATCTTTCGCTGTCTTGAGCCACTGCGCGCGACAAGACACGGTTGTGACAGGCGCGCTCGCGCGCGAGAATGCCGCGCACTGCTTGTTTTGTCGGTCATGGAAGGGGAATACAGGTGAACAACGTCGTTATCTCGGCCTCCGGGCTCTACACGCCGCCGGAGTCGGTTTCCAACGAGGAACTGGTCACCGCCTTCAACGCCTACGTCGAGAACTACAACCGCGATAACGCGCGCGCGATCGAAAACGGTGAACTGGAGGCGCTGTCGCCGTCGAATGCGGATTTCATCTACAAGGCGTCCGGCATCAAGAGTCGCTACGTGGTGGAAAAGAGCGGCATCATCGACCCCGAGGTCATGCATCCGTGGATTCGCACCCGCGGTAACGACGAGCCCTCGCTACAATGCGAGATGGCCTTGGCCGCGATCGAACCCTGCCTCGAAAAGGCCGGCAAGCGCGCCGAGGATATCGACGCGGTGATCGTGGCCTGTTCCAATCTGCCGCGGCCGTACCCGGCGCTGGCGGTCGAGGTGCAGAAATATCTCGGCGGCGGGCGCTTTGGTTTCGATATCAACGTGGCCTGCGCGTCGGCGGCGTTCGGTATCCAGACCGCGGCCGACATGATCAAGTCCGGCAGTGCGCGCACGGTGCTGATGGTCAACCCGGAAATCTGTTCCGCGCATCTGAATTTTCGCGATCGCGACAGTCACTTCATCTTCGGCGATGTGTGCACCGCCGCGCTCATCGAGCACGGCGACGATGTGGCCGACGGGCAGGGCTTCGACGTGCTCGGCACCAAGCTCAAGACCGAGTTCTCCAACAACATCCGTAACAACTTCGGCTTTCTCAATCGCACCGAGGAAACGGCGCGTTCGGATGCAGACCGGTTGTTCGTGCAGAACGGCCGGCGCGTGTTCAAGGACGTGGCGCCGATGGTCGCGCAGATGATCGGCGAGCATGTTGACGAGCTGGAACTCGAGGCCGCCGATATCAAGCGGCTGTGGCTGCATCAGGCCAATATCAACATGAACACGCTCATCTGCAAACGCGTGCTCGGCCGGGATGCGACGGAAGCGGAAATGCCGTCAGTGCTGGCCGAATACGGCAACACCAGTTCGGCCTCGCCGGTGATCGTGTTCCACAAGTTCTCGGACGATATGGTCGCCGGTGACGTGGGCGTGTTGTGCGGCTTCGGTGCGGGTTATTCCGCGGGTAGCGTGGTGACACGCAAGCGTTGAGACATCGCACGCCGCGCGCGTGAGCGTTGAAAACAGCGGACCACGGCCGCTGTCTTTTACCGGACCAACAATTCGATTGGACAGGCTGTTATGACGGGCCAGACACAGCGCAAGTATCGCGCCGACTACCAGCCGCCGGGCTATCTCATCGACCATGTCGATATCGCGTTCGGCCTGGAGGCGGACCATACCCACGTACGGGCGACCCACCAGCTGCGGCGCAACCCGCAGGCGAGTGCGACCGGGCCGCTGGTGCTCGATGGCCGGGATATGGCACTCGAACAGCTCGCGATCGACGGTCGCGAGCTGCACGCCTCGCAATACCGTGTAGACGATACGACGCTCACGATCTTCGATCCGCCCGATCAGTTCGAACTGCTGATCGAGAACACGATCCACCCCGAAAACAATCTTTCGCTGGAAGGGCTGTACCGCTCCGGCGATATTCTGTGTACCCAGTGCGAGGCCAACGGCTTTTCGCGGATCACCTATTTCCCGGACCGCCCCGACGTGATGGCGCGCTATACCACGCGTATCGTGGCCTGGCCCGAGGCGTTTCCGGTGTTGCTGGCCAACGGCAATTGCGTGGAATCCGGGCCGATGCCCTGCGGCCACCACTATGCGGTGTTCGAGGACCCGTTCCCGAAACCCTGTTATCTGTTCGCCATGGTCGCCGGCGATCTGGGCATGATCCGCGATACCTATACCACTGCCTCCGGGCGTACGGTCGATCTTCGGCTCTACACCGAGCATGGCAACGAGGATCAGTGCCACCACGCCATGGCCTCGCTCAAGCAGGCCATGGCCTGGGACGAAGACACCTACGGCCTGGAATACGATCTCGACAGCTATGTCACCGTCGCCGTGGGCAGCTTCAACATGGGCGCGATGGAGAACAAGGGCCTGAACGTATTCAATACGGCCTGTATCTTCGCCCGGGCCGATACCGCCACGGATAGCGATTTTGCGCTGGTGCGCGACGTGGTCGCCCACGAGTACTTCCACAACTACACCGGCAACCGCGTGACCTGTCGCGATTGGTTCCAGCTGTCGTTGAAGGAAGGGCTGACCGTCTATCGCGAGCATCAGTTCGCGATCGATCAGGGTTCGCCCGGCGTGACCCGGATTCGCCAGGTGCGCGCCATGCGCGAAATCCAGTTCCCCGAGGACGCCGGCCCGCGTGCGCATCCGGTGCGCCCGGAATCTTATGTGGAAATGAACAATTTCTACACCATCACCGTCTATGAAAAAGGCGGCGAGGTGATCCGCATGATCGCCCAGATGGCCGGGCGCGAGGCCTTCATCGCGGCCGTGCGCCACTATCTGGACAAGCACGACGGCCAGGCCGTGACCATCGAGGATTTCGTCATTGCGATGGAAGAATCGACCGGCCTGGACCTGGCCCAGTTCCGGCACTGGTATGCTCAGGCCGGCACGCCGCGTGTGCGGGTGGCCACCGAATTCGCGGATGGACGCCTGCAGCTGACCCTGTCGCAGCACACCCCGGCCACGCCCGGCCAGGCCGACAAGCCCCTGTTCGACATCCCGGTGGAGATCGCACTGTTCGATGCCAACGGTGCGCCGGTGGGTGCGCCGCAGGTGTTGCGTCTGACCCAGGCCGAACAACACTGGACGTTCGATGACTTTGAGGCCGAACCCACGGTATCGGCGCTGCGTGGTTTCACCGCCCCCGTACGTCTGGAATACGAACAAAGCGATACCGCGCTGGCCCGGCTGATGGCCCACGATAGCGACCCCGTGTGTCGCTGGGACGCGGCCCAGGCGTTGTACCTGAAAACACTGATCGCCGATGTCGAGGCGCGACGCGCGGGCAGCGCGCCGGTCGCGGCGCCCGAGTTGTTGTTCGATGCAATCGCCACGTTGCTCGACAACCCGCCGGACGATCGCGAACTGCTCGCGGAAATGCTCACGCTGCCCAGCGAAGCCATGCTCGGCGAACAGTTCGATACGATCGATATCTTCGCCGTCGATGCCGCGCGGCGCGCGCTCAAACAGGTGATCGCGCGCCGTTTTGATGCCCGCTTCGCGGCACTCGCCGATGCCCATGCGCCCACGCAAGCCTACGTATTCGATGTGGCCGAGGCCGGGCGCCGACGCGTGTTCGCGCTCGCACTCGACTATCTGGCAGCGATCGAGGCCGACGGCATCGCCGCACGCGCGGCCAGCGTTTACGAATGCGCCGACAACATGACCGATCGCATGGCCGCGCTCGACGCGCTGCGCGATATGGATGTGCCCGAACGCGAACAAGTGCTCGCCGATTTCGCCGAGCGCTGGGCCGATTACCCGCTGGTCATGGACAAGTGGCTGCGCCTGCAGGCCAGCACGCGCCGCGACGACAGCGTCGAGCACGTGCGCGAACTGCTCGGCGATAGCCGTTTCGACTTCACCAACCCCAACCGTATCCGTGCGCTGCTGGGTGGGTTCGTGCGCGCCAATCGGGTGGGGTTTCATCGCGCCGATGGCGAAGGTTATCGCCTGGTCGCCGACGAAATCCTGCGTCTGGATCCGCTCAATCCGCAGTTGGCGGCGGCCCTGGCGTCCATGCTCACCGACTGGGCACGCCATGTGCCGGCCCAGGCCGACGGCATGCGCAGCGCGCTCGAGCGTATCGCGGCCGCGCAACTATCCGACAATACGCGCGAAATCGTGACCGTCGGGCTCGAGCGCCGCGATAGCACGGACTGAGGCCGCGGGTGCCCGCTGCCAAATAACTGTCATGTTGCTGTAATATCGAGTGCCTAGCGTTACGGCGTCATAGTCCCCATGAGACCCCACGTAATGCAGCACAAGCATGTTCTGATCGTCGAGGACGAAGCGCCGATTCGCGACATGATCCGATTCGCCCTCGAACGGGCGGATTTTGCCGTCAGTGAAGCCGAGGATGCCCAGAGTGCGCGTCTGGCGATGGCCGAGCGGCGCCCGGATCTGGTGTTGCTCGACTGGATGTTGCCCGGCGTGTCGGGGGCGGAATTCGCGCGCGAGCTGCGCCGCGACGAACTCACCGCCCAGTTACCGGTGATCATGGTCACCGCGCGTGTGGATGCGGACGACCGCGTACGCGGGCTCAATCTCGGCGCGGACGACTACATCACCAAACCGTTTTCGTCCTCCGAACTGGTTGCGCGCGTGCGCGCGGTGCTGCGTCGCAGTTTGCCGGGCGGCGAGGACGAAACCCTGGAGCTCGACGGGCTGGTGCTCGATGCGGCCAGCCAGCGGGTCGCCGCTGGCGATTCGCCGGTCAAGCTGGGACCCACGGAATACCGGCTGCTGCGTTTTTTCATGAGCAACCCGGAGCGCGTGTACTCGCGCGAGCAGATGCTCGATCGTGTCTGGGGACAGAATGTGTTCGTCGAAGAGCGCACTGTGGATGTCCATATCCGGCGTCTACGCAAGGCGTTGGCGCCGTATGGCTTCGACCATTTCATTCAGACGGTACGCGGCAGCGGCTATCGTTTTTCCAGCAAGGGTGTGTAGGGCCGCGCCCATGGCGTGGCCGGCGGACTCATGAGTATGCCCACGCTTGGTGTGGCGCGCGTATGGCGGCGCGAACTGTTGCTCATCGGGGCGTGGCTGGCTCTGTGCGTATTGCTCGGGCTGTTTACCGGCTATGTGCTCGTGGCCGTGTTACTGGGTGTGTGCGCCTATCTGGGCATGCACCTGGCCTATGCCTACCAGTTGCATCGATGGCTGGCCTCGGACCGCATCGAGCCATCCGACGGCATCGGTGTCTGGCAGGAAATCTATACCGAGCTGTATCGGCTCAAGCAGCGTAATCGCAAACGCAAGAAACGGCTCAAGAGCATCGTCCACGAATTCCAGGCCTCGACCGCGGCGCTGCCGGATGGTGCCGTGGTGCTGGATTCGCAGGGACGTATCGTCTGGTTCAATGAAGCCGCGGGCGCGCTCATGGCACTGCGCAGTCCGCAGGATCTGGGGCAGCGTCTGGCCAATCTGTTGCGCCATCCGCGGGTGTCCAGTCATCTGATCAAAGCCGAAGGGGTGGGCGAACTGGAAGTACCGTCGCCCGTCAACGAAGCGGACACATTACTGTTGCGCCTGATTCCCTACGGCAACAATCAACGCCTGCTGATTGCCCGCGATATCAGCGAACAGAAGCGTCTCGAGCATACCCGGCGCGACTTCGTGGCCAATGCCTCGCACGAACTGCGCACGCCGCTTACGGTGCTGCGCGGCTATCTGGAGATGATGGAAGAGGAAGCCGCCAGCGACGGCCCGCTCAAGGGCTGGCAGGCACCGATCCGGGAGATGGGCGAGCAGTCGCGGCGCATGAATCGCATCATCGAAAGCCTGCTCAAGCTCGCGCGCCTGGAAAGCGAAGGTTTGCAACAACGCCAGGAACGTATCGATATCCCCGCCATGCTGCAGTCGCTGGTCGACGATATCCGGCGTGCGAATGCCACAACGCACGAAATCGTCATGGATATCGAGCCGGGGCTGGGGCTCTACGGGCGACCGGGCGAACTGGAAAGCGTGTTTTCCAATCTGTTGTCCAACGCGGTGCGCTATACCACCGGCGACGAAGGCAAGATCACCGTGCGCTGGTGGCGCGAAGAGGACGCTGCCTGTTTTTCGGTCACCGACAATGGCCCCGGTATCGAACCCCAGCACCTGCCACGCCTGACCGAGCGTTTCTATCGGGTCGATGCCGGGCGACAGGCGAGCACGGGCGGCACCGGTCTGGGCCTGGCCATCGTCAAGCACTGTCTCGAGCATCACGAGGCCGAACTGAATATCGACAGCGAACCCGGCCACGGTTCGACTTTTACCTGTCGTTTCCCGGCCCAGCGCGCGCTCGACCGCCAGGCGGCCTGAGCCCGTCATCGAGCGCTTCGACCGGCGTCGAACCGGTCTGACCGATGCGACGTCCCGGTGGCCGTTTCTGCCTTTAATCGACGATCGCCAGGGCGGCCGGCACGGCCGGGCCGCGGCGTGCTTACATGGCGGCCCGGCGGCGCGTTTGCATGCGTGCGGCGTTGTCACTGGACCGTCATAAAGTCGTTATCTGGCTGTCATACGCCTTAGGTAGTTTCTCCCGCGGCTGCACAAGCCGAGACACAATCCAGGGAGACCTACTGATGAACCGTTTTCAACTGCGCGCCATGGGCGTGCTCGCCGGCGCGGCCGTGACCGCCATGCCCATGCTCGCTTCGGCTGGCATCACCCTTTACGAAGAAGGCAACAAGTCGCTGGAGATCGGCGGCCGTCTGCAACCGCAGTACCGTCTGGTCGACGGTGACAATGGCGACGCCGAGGGCAGCGATTCGGGCGACGACTTCTTTCTGCGTCGTATGCGCTTCTATATCGAAGGCACGCTGACCGAGAACATCTATGGCATCTGGCAGGTGGATTTCGGCGACACCTCGGACGATCCGGAAGTCAAGGACGCCTTCATCAACTATTCCGGCCTGCCGATGGGCAACATCACGGTGGGTAACGCGAAGGTGCCGTTTTCGCGTGAACTGCTGACCTCCTCCAAGCGCCAGCAATTCGTCGAGCGCACGGTCGTGGGCGATCACAACTACGGTGTGCCGGATCGTCAGATGGGCGTGACCTACAACCTCGACGACAACGACATGGTTCAGGGCTCGCTGGGCATCTACCAGGCCGGTATCGACCCCAGCTTCTCCAAGGTCGACTTCGAGTCGCGCGTGAGTTCCGATGCCGAGTACTTCGGCAACATGGTTGCGGGCCGTATTGACTGGACGCCGCTGGGCAAATTCAAGATGGCCCAGGGCGCCTTCGGTGAAGAGACCAAATTCGGCATGGGCCTGAACGCCTTCACCTGGAACAACGACGACGACATCAGCGACGACGACATCCAGAATCAGTACGACACCGTCAACGGTTACGGCGTGGACGCCGGCTTTCGTTCGGGCTATTTCTCGGCGGATGCGGCGGTCCAGTACTTCGATGCCGACACCATCGACGGCGCGGCGAGCTCCACCGGTCTGGTCGACGAAAACGGCGACGCTAAGTTCTCGACCTATCTGGTCAAGGCCGGCTACATGGTCGTGCCGAGCAAGCTGGAATTCGTGGCCGGCTTTTCCGCGCTCGACCCGGACGACGGTTTCTATGCCGGCGGCGAGAAGTATGACGACATGGACAAGCGCTATTCGGCCGGTCTGAACTACTTTTTCAACAAGCACGACGCCAAGATTCAGCTGACCTATGAAATCGGTCGTGACGTGCTCTACACCAACGATGCCAACGGCCAGGTCCAGGCGCCGTCGAACATCGGTGGCGATCAGAACACGCTGTTCCTGCAGTTCCAGCAGGTTCTGTAACAACTCCCCTGAAGAAAAAGAAGCGGATTGCTCCCTTTGATCATGACCCCGGCTCGTCCGGGGTCTTTTTTTTTGGACGACGGAAACATGAAATATTTAACAGTATGCTTTGCCGCGGCGCTCGCCGTGGTCGGGCTGAGCGGCTGTAACGACGACGATAACTCGGTCGAAACCGCCAATGACGCACCGGCACGCACACTCTCGGTGACCCGTGTCGGCCGCTACCAGGTGCAGCCTGCCGCCGGCGAGTCGTTTCTCGACGATGTGTTCGACGAAGGCGCGGCCGAGATCGTGACCTACGATGCAACCACCCAGCGTCTGTACGTGGTCAACTCGAACGCGAAAACGGTCGACGTGCTGGCCATCGACAGCAGCGGCCGCCTCCTGCGCATGGGCCAGATCGATGCCACCGCGGAAGGCGACTCGGCCAATAGCGTTGCCGTACACGAGGGCACCGTCGCTGTAGCCATCGAAGCCGACGACACGCAGGCGCCCGGCAAGGTGGTGTTCTACTCCGGCACGGGGCTGGAAAAGCTCGGCGAGGCCACGGTCGGGGCGTTGCCCGATATGGTTACCTTCACGCCCGACGGCACACGCGTACTCGTGGCAAACGAGGGGGAGCCGAACGACGACTACACCAACGATCCGGAAGGCTCGATCAGCGTGGTCGATGTGACGGGCGGCTTCAATGCGCCCACGGTGACGACCCTGGGTTTCGAGGACTTCAACGACCAGGCCGATGCGCTGCGCGCGAAGGGCGTGCGTATTTTCGGCCCGAACGCGACCGCCGCCCAGGATTTCGAGCCGGAATATATCGCCGTGGCGGCCGACGGTGAGCATGCCTATGCCAGTCTGCAGGAGAACAACGCCATCGCGGTCATCGATCTCGCAGCGATGCGGATTACCGATGTATTGCCGCTAGGCTACAAGGACCACAGCGCGGCCGGGCAGGGCATCGACCCGAGCAACGAAGACGGCCTGAACATCCGCACCGTGCCGGTCATGGGCATGTATCAGCCGGATACGATCGCCGCCTTCGAGGACGGCGGCACCACCTACCTGCTGACCGCCAACGAGGGCGACTCGCGCGATTATGACGGCTTCAGCGAAGAGGCCGACGTGAAGGATCTGTCGCTGGACCCCGACGCCTTTGCGAACGCGGCTGCGCTGCAGGAAGACGCCCAGCTGGGCGATCTCAAGGTCACGACGACCCTGGGCCGTACTGGCGAAACCGATGGCGAGGGTGAGCCGATCTACGACGCGCTCTACGCCTTTGGCGCGCGCTCGTTTTCGATCCGACGCGCGGATACCGCCGAACTGGTCTACGACTCCGGCGATGACTTCGAGCGTATTACCGGCGAGCGTTACGGTGACGAGTTCAACAATGACAATAACGAAAACGACGGCGATTCGCGCTCGGACAACAAGGGGCCGGAACCCGAAGCCATCGCCTACGGCGTGATCGACGGTCGGCGTTATGCGTTCATTGGTCTGGAGCGCATGGGCGGTTTCTTCGTCTACGACATCACCGATGTCGATGCCCCCGAATATGTCAGCTATACCAACGCGCGCGATGTCAGCGTCGATATGGACACCGAAAACGGCGCGTTGATGGCTGGTGATCTGGGCCCGGAAAGCATCGTGTTCATCGATGCCGAGCAAAGTCCGGTACCCGGGGTGCCGCTGTTGGCGGTCGGTAACGAGGTCAGCGGCTCGACCACGCTCTATCGACTCGACCTGAAATAGCCGCGATGACAGGGTTTGGCCGCGGATGTCACAAATCTGTCATCAATCGGCAATACCCTGTTCAAAGTCGGCTCCCACACTCACCGCAGGTCAGAAGGGCTGGCCTGACATTTCATCCGGGAGACATTGATGAAACTTCGTTTGCAACACACGCTGGGCGTGGCGGGCATCGCCGCGGGCCTGCTCGCCGCGGTCGGTACCGCGCAGGCCGCCGAACAGATTCGTATCGTGGGTTCGTCCACGGTCTATCCGTTCTCGTCGTACGTCGCCGAGGAACTGGGCGCGACCACCGACATCCGTACGCCGGTCGTCGAATCCACTGGTTCCGGTGGTGGCATGAAGCTGTTCTGTGCCGGTGTCGGTGACGATACGCCGGACATCACCAACGCCTCGCGCCGCATGAAGCCGTCCGAATTCGAGATGTGCCAGAAAAACGGCGTCAAGGACATCACCGAAAACGTGGTCGGCTTTGACGGCATCGTGTTCGCGCAGAGCAAGTCGGACGACGCAATCGATCTGACCCGCGAGCAGATCACGCTGGCGGTCGCTGCCAAGGTGCCGAAAGACGGCAAGCTGGTCGACAACCCGTACAACAAGTGGAGCGATATCGATTCGTCGCTGCCGGATCGTGAAATCCTGATCTACGGCCCGCCGACCTCCTCGGGCACGCGTGACGCCTTCGAAGAGCTGGTCATGGAGCACGGCTCCGAAAACATCGACGGCTACGACGAGGGCTACACCACCATCCGTCAGGACGGCAAATACGTGCCCTCCGGCGAGAACGACAACCTGATCGTGCAGAAGCTGGCCCAGAACAAGGACGCCTTCGGCATTTTCGGTTTCTCCTATCTGGAAGAGAACCGCGACAAGATCCAGGGCGCCAAGATCGACGGCGTCGAGCCCAAGCGTGATCTGATCTCGTCGGGCGAATACCCGGTGTCGCGCTCGCTGTTCTTCTACACCAAGAACGCGCACCTGGATAAGGTCAAGGGCATGGAAGACTATGTCGACCTGTTCCTGTCCGACCAGATGGTCAGCGACCGTGGCTATCTCAAGAACCTCGGCCTGATTCCGCTGCCGGAAGATCGTCTGAAGAAAGAGCGTAGCGAATGGGAATCCCGTGCCAAGCTCAAGGCATCGGATCTCAAGGGCTAACAGCTCGACCGTATGGGCGCCGGCCGCCGCCGCTTGGCGGCGCGTCGGCGCCATCTTGATTATGATGGCGACCCGCCGCATTCGCATTTCAGCCTAGGAAACGCGTTTTGGAAACCAGCCAGATCCTGCTCATCTTCTTTGGCGGTCTCGTGCCCATGGCCGCAGTGGCGTTTGCCCTCGGTCGGCGCAAGGCGCTGTTGTCGGATGCCGCCGGCAGCCGCATGCATTCGCTGCCGGCGCAGTACGGCGTGTATGTGGCGACCTGGATGGCGCTGCCTGCGTTGGCCATCGGTGTGGTTGCCGCCGGCGCCGCATTGCTGGGCGTACGCGTACCGTCGGCGCCGTTCGTGTTGTCGTTCGCGCTGTTTGGCGCCGCCATTGGTCTGGCGTTGGCGCTGCGCAAGGTCGAACCCTCGCTGCGCGCCCGCAACGCGATCGAAAAATTCGTCTACTGGACGCTGTTCGCGGCGTCGCTGGTGTCGATTCTCACCACGTTCGGCATCATCATTTCGATTCTGTTCGAGGCGCTGAAGTTCTTCAGTCAGGTCAGCGTCTGGGATTTCGTGACCGGAACCAACTGGTCGCCCGTGGCCACATTCCGCCCGGGCCAGGAAGCTGCCAACTCGCAATTCGGTTCGGTGCCGCTGTTCGCCGGCACGTTCATGATCACCCTGATCGCCATGTCGGTGGCGATTCCGGTCGGCCTGCTGGCGGCGATCTACATGTCCGAATACGCCAGCTACCGGGTGCGTACGCTGGCCAAGCCGCTGCTGGAAATCCTGGCCGGCATCCCGACCGTGGTGTATGGCTTTTTCGCCGCGATTACGGTCAGCCCGCTGGTGGTGGAGGTAGCCAATTTCTTCGGTTTGCACTCCTCCTATACCAACGCGCTCGCGCCGGGGCTGGTCATGGGCATCATGATCATTCCCTTTATTTCGTCGTTGTCCGACGACGTGATCAATTCCATCCCCAACAGCCTGCGTGAAGGCGCCTATGCGCTGGGCGCAACCAAGTCGGAAACGATCAAGCAGATCATTCTGCCGGCGGCGTTTCCCGGGATCATGGCCGCTTCGTTACTGGGTATCTCGCGCGCCCTGGGTGAAACCATGATCGTGGTCATGGCCGCCGGCCTGCGACCGAATTTGACCTGGAACCCGCTCGAGGACATGACCACGGTGACCGTGCGTATCGTCGATGCGCTTACCGGTGATCAGGCCTTCGACAGCCCGGAAACCCTGGCCGCCTTCGCGCTTGGTCTGGTGCTGTTCGTGGTCACCCTCACGCTGAATCTGGTTTCGATCATCATCATCCGCAAGTTCCGCCAGTCCTACGAATAGCGCTGCAAGGGCATTCGATTATGAGTCAAGGCATTACGCTGACGCCGTCGCGCCAGCTCAAGAAACGGTATCGGGCAGAGAAACGCTTCAAGGCCTATTGCATCGGCGCGCTGGTGCTGGCGATGGCGTTTCTCGTGCTGTTCTTCTCGGACATGATCCGCCAGGGGTATTCGGCCTTCGTACAGACCGAAATCAAGGCCGAGGTCACCTACAACGAGGATACGGTCAAGTTCACCAACGAATCCGTGCCCGAAGAGATCTCGCCGCTGGTTTCGCGCGCCTTCTTTCGCAGTATTCCGCGTCAGGTGGATGCCGACCCCTCGCTGATGGGCACCACCCAGACGCGCTGGCTGACCGCGACCGCGCATGTGGACCAGTTTCGCAAAGGCTATAGCGACCGGCTCGATCCCGATATGAGGTCGACGCTGGAACGGCTCGAATCCGAGGGCCGGGTGGCCTACGGCTTCAACTCCGGGTTGTTCTTCTCGGGTGATTCCAAGATTCCGTCCAATGCCGGTCTGTGGTCGGCGTTTGTGGGCTCGTTCTATGTGATGCTCGTCGTGCTCATCGTGAGCTTTCCCATTGGCGTGGCCACGGCAATCTATCTGGAAGAGTTTGCCCCGGACAATCGCTTCACCCAGGCCATCGAGATCAATATCAACAATCTCGCGGCCGTGCCCTCGATTCTGTTCGGTCTGCTGGGTCTGGCGATCTTCATCAACTTCTTCGGCGTGCCGCGCTCGTCGGCGCTCGCCGGTGGTCTGACCCTGTCGCTGATGACGCTGCCGGTGATCATCATCAGTACCCGTGCCGCGCTCAAGGCGGTGCCACAGAATATCCGTCAGGGCGCGCAGGCCGTAGGCGCGTCGCGCTGGCAGGCGATTCGCGATCACGTGCTGCCGCTATCGCTGCCGGGCATTCTCACCGGCACGATCATCGGCATCGCGCAGGCGATGGGAGAAACTGCGCCGCTGCTGCTGATCGGCATGATCGCCTATATTCCGGACGCGCCGACGAGCATGACCGAGGCCGCCACCGTGCTGCCCGCGCAGATCTATACCTGGTCGGGCATGCCGGAAGGTGCCTATGTGAGCCTGACCGCGGCCGGCATTCTGGTGTTGCTGGCACTTCTGATTACGCTCAACGCGAGCGCGGTGATTCTGCGTAATCGCTTCGAGCGCCGCTGGTAGTCGGGAAGCGGCGATCTAACGGGTTGAAACATTTTCCATTTTATCGGGCGGAGACTTAGGATGCGTACACGAGATTTGACCGGCGACAGTACCCAGGTGGTGCAAGTGCCGACCACGGAGCGCCCGCAGGTGAAGCAGAAGACGAAAATGAAGGTCAACGACCTGGCCGTCTGGTACGGTGAAAAACAGGCATTGCATGGCGTTTCGATGGAAGTGGCCGAAAACGAGGTCACCGCCTTGATCGGCCCATCGGGCTGTGGCAAGTCGACGTTTCTGCGCTGCTTGAACCGTATGAACGATCTCATCCCGGATGTGCGCATCGAAGGCGAGGTCGAGTTCGAGAACCAGAACATCTACGCACCGGAAGTCGATGTGGTGGAACTGCGTTCGCATATCGGCATGGTCTTTCAAAAGCCCAATCCGTTCCCGAAGAGCATCTACGACAACATCGCCTATGCGCCGAAGATCCTCGGCCAGGTGCGCAAGCGCACCGATATGGAGGATCTGGTCGAGCATTCGCTCAAGCGCGCCGGCCTGTGGGAAGAGGTCAAGGACCGTCTCGACATGCCGGGACTGTCGTTGTCGGGTGGTCAGCAACAGCGCCTGTGTATTGCGCGTGCGATCGCGGTCAGCCCGTCGGTTCTGCTTATGGACGAACCCTGTTCGGCGCTCGACCCGGTTGCCACGGCCACGGTCGAACAGCTCATCGACGAGCTCAAGGAGAACTACACCATCGTCATCGTCACCCATAACCTGCAACAGGCAGCACGTGTGGCGGGCTATACGGCGTTCTTCCATCTGGGCAATATCGTTGAATACGCCGATACCGACTCGCTGTTCACGCATCCGCGCGAGAAGAAGACCGAGGACTACATCACCGGCCGCTACGGCTGAACGCGGCGTACGGTCAGGAGAACGCTATGGATAAGGTCGGGCTGGAAAAACACACCTCGAAACAATTCGATGCCGATCTCGAGGATGTGCGTGAACTCGTCCTCTCGATGGGCGGGCTGGTCGAGCAGCAGATTGCCGACGCCGTGCGCGCCCTGATTTCGGGCGAGGGCACACTGGGCGAGGATGTCGTTCAGGGCGATACCGAAGTCAACCGCATGGAAGTCGAGATCGACGAGGAATGCACCCGGATACTCGCGCGGCGCGCGCCCCAGGCGGGCGATTTGCGCCTGATCATCGCCATCGCCAAGACCATTACCGATCTCGAGCGCATCGGCGATGAAGCCGAGAAGATCGGTCGTATGGCCACCCATCTGGCCAGCTACGATCGGCCCAAGAGTGCGTTTCGTCAGATCGAGACCCTGGGCCGGCATGTGCGCGAGATGCTACGCGACGCCCTCGATGCCTTTGCCCGGCTCGATTCCGAAGCGGCCTTGCGGGTCGCCCAGCAGGACGAAGATGTCGACCGCGAATACGAAGGCGTGGTGCGCCAGTGCATCACTTACATGATGGAAGACCCGCGCACCATCCGGCACATGCTCGATGTGCTCTGGGCGGTCAAGGCGCTCGAGCGTATCGGCGATCACTCCACCAACATCGGCGAGTACGTGGTGTACTTCGTCGAGGGCAAGGATGTGCGCCATATCGGCCTCGAGGCGATGGAAAAGGAAATCAACGAAGGGGCCGCCCGCCGGCGTGGTGGCTGAGCCCGGCGCCGGCCGCGACTGCAAAACCCCGGTGCGGCGCACAAAAGCCGCGCCGGGCTTTGATACTATCGGCGTCCCTGATTGGCGCGGATAGCGGAATTGGCCCAGAAAAAGCGACCCTCCAAACCCACCCCCAAACGCCGTACGCGCAGCAGCGCGCGTACCAAGCCCCGGCGCGGTTTCTTTCGGCGTTTACTGCCGTATGTGTTTCTGCTGGCCTGTATCGGCGCGGCCGTACTCGCCGGCTATATGGTCTATCTCGACAGCGCGGTACGGGCCCAGTTCGAGGGCACGCGCTGGACGCTGCCGGCCAAGGTGTATGCCAGCCCGCTCGAGCTCTATGCCGGGCTGGATCTGTCGCGTGGCGAGATCGTGTCGCGTCTGCAACGCCAGGGCTATCGCGCCAGTGCGGAGCTGGCCCGTTCGGGTACCTATCGCAGCAGCGGTAGTCGACTGGATATTCATACCCGTGCCTTTCACTTCTGGGACGGCAAGCAAGACGCGCGCGAAATCCGGCTGAACTTCGATGCCACCGGCGTGAGTTCGTTGAGCGCGCTCGACAAGCAGGGCGATCTCGCCCTGATCCGGCTCGACCCGCTGATGATCGGCAGTATCTACCCCAAACAGGGCGAGGATCGCATTCTGGTCAAGCTGGGCGAGGTGCCGCCGATGTTGCCGGCCGGGCTGATTACGGTCGAAGACCGTGATTTCATGCACCACTGGGGCGTATCGCCCAAGTCGATCTTGCGTGCGGCGATCGCCAACGTACGCGCGGGCGGTGTGGTGCAGGGCGGCTCGACCATTACCCAGCAGCTGGTCAAGAATTTCTATCTCAACAATCAGCAGACGCTGGTGCGCAAGGCCAAGGAAGCGCTGATGGCGATCCTGCTCGATGCGCATTACTCCAAACCGGAAATCCTCGAGGCCTATCTCAACGAGGTCTATCTGGGCCAGGACGGCAGCCGCGCCATTCACGGCTTTGGCCTGGCCAGCTATTTCTATTTCCAGAAACCGCTGGAAGAACTCCAGCCCCAGGAAATCGCCTTGCTCGTGGCCATGGTCAAGGGCCCGAGCTATTACGACCCGCGCCGTAATCCGGAACGGGCCGAGCGGCGTCGTAATCTGGTGCTGGACATGTTCCACAATGCCGGTTTTCTGGAAGACGATGCCTGGCGCGAAGCCAAGAAAGCCGATCTGGGCGTGACCGCGCGTTCGGTACGCAGTACCAGCCAGTATCCGGCCTTCATCGACCTGGTACGACGCCAGCTGCTGGGCCAGTACAAGGACGAAGATCTCACCGAAGAAGGCCTGCGCATCTTCACCACGCTCGACCCGGCCGTACAGGCCGCTGCCGAGAAACGCGTCGCCGACGGGCTCGACAAGGTGGAAGCCGCCCGCGGTATCGACCGCGACAGCCTGCAGGCCTCGGCCGTAGTGACCAGCGTCGAGGGCGGGCGCGTGCTGGCTCTGGTGGGCGGGCGCAATGCCGGTTTCGCCGGTTTCAATCGTGCGCTCGATGCACGCCGGCCGATCGGCTCGCTGATCAAGCCGGTGGTCTATCTTACCGCGCTCGCCGAACCGTCCAGATACAACGTGATCACGCCGCTGGATGACAGCGCGTTGTCGGTGAAGCTGGCCAACGGCGACACCTGGCGGCCGCAGAATTACTCCAAGCGCACGCATGGCAGCGAAGTGCCGCTGCACTATGCGCTGACCCACAGCTACAACCTGGCCACCGCGCGTTTGGCTCTGGATGTCGGCATTCCCAATGTGATCGACACACTCAAGGAACTGGGTTACAACGGCGATCCGTTGTCGGTACCGTCGCTGTCGCTGGGTGCGGTGGATATGGCGCCCATGCAGGTCGCCCAGATCTACAACACGCTCGCGGCTGGGGGTTATTACACGCCATTGCTGGCGATTCGTGATGTGACCACGCGCGAAGGCGAGCCCTTGTCGCGCTACCCGCTCAAGATTCGTCGGGCGGTCGACGAGGCGCCGGTCTATCTGACCAACTGGATACTCCAGCGTGTGGCGCGCCACGGCACCGGCGCATCGATGTACAACACCCTGAATCGCTCGCTGAATGTGGCCGGCAAGACCGGTACGACAGACGATCTGCGCGACAGCTGGTTTGCCGGCTTTGCCGCCAATCGTCTGGCTGTGGTGTGGGTCGGGCGCGATGACAACAAGCCCGCCCAGCTGACCGGTGCGACCGGCGCGCTGCAGCTGTGGGCCGGTATCATGGCCGATATCGACCCGCGCGGCCTGATGAACGTGCCGCCCGAAGACGTGGTGGAAGTGCCGCTGCGCCTGCGCTTCGATGCCGACCGTAGTGCCGGCAACGACTACGGTGGCTGCAGCGGTACCACGCCGGTGCCGTTCATACGCGGCTATGTGCCGGACGGGCTTTCCGATTGCGATAGCGATATCATGCGTGAAAATCGCTATCGCCGGCAGCAGCCAAGCGAACCGGACGAGCAGAAGAAAGAGGGCAACTGGCTGCAGCGGCTGTTCGGCTGATGCCGTTAGCGCGTGGCGCGGCCGGTATAACGCCGCAGCCACGGCAACCGGCGGCGGCCGCGCGCGTATCTGACGAGAGGTTTTCGACGCATGCAACGAATCGCAGTACTGGCGCTGGCCGTGGTATTGGCCGGCTGTGCCACCACCCAGCGCACGAGCTTTCCGCCGCCGCAGGGCCCGGCCGGGCCGAGCACGCCCACGCCGCAACGCCCGTCCGGACCGGAGCGCGAGCCGGTCGCGCCGGCCAAGCCGCAGGTCATGCCGCCGCGTTCGGCCCAGGAGGCCAGCAGTCCCGCGGTCCTGTCGCTACTCGGGCGTGCCGATACGCTCGCACGCAACGGCAATATGGACATGGCCGCGGCCACGCTCGAGCGCGCGCTCGATCTGGAGCCGCGCAATCCCTTCGTCTATCAGCGCCTGGCCGCGGTTAAGCTCGCCCAGGGTCAGGGCGCTCAGGCCGAGGCGATGGCGCGCAAGTCCAATAGCGTGGCCGGCGACAATCCCTTCGTACGCGCCGACAACTGGCGTCTGATCGCCGAAGCGCGCCGTGCCGACGGCGATCGTAGCGGCGCGGACGAAGCCATTCAGCGGGCCAGCAACTATCGCACCGCCAGCCAGCAGCTCATGCGATGAGTGCAGCGGCCGGCGCCGCGATTTTTGCCGATGACCAGGCGCTCGCCCGCGCGCTGCCGGGTTATGCCGCCCGGGCGGGGCAGGCCGAGATGGCGAGTGCTGTCGCCCGTGCGATCGACGCGGGCGAACGCCTCGTCGTCGAGGCCGGTACCGGCACGGGCAAGACCCTGGCCTATCTGCTGCCGGCGCTGGCCTCGCAGCGCAAGATCATCGTCTCCACGGCCACGCGCTATCTGCAAAGCCAGCTCGACGACAAGGACGTGCCGCTGGCTCAGACCGTGCTGGGCCGCGAGGTACATGCCACCGTGCTCAAGGGGCGGGCGAACTATCTGTGCCTGCACCGGCTCAATCTGACCGAGGCCAGCGGCGATCTCTATCTCGCGCCCAAGATCCGCGCGGTACGCGAATGGGCGGCACGCACGACGACCGGCGATCTGGGCGAATTCGGCGACCTGGGCGATGGCGATGCGTTATGGCCACGTATCACCTCGACCACGGATAATTGCCTGGGCCAGGAATGCCCGTTGTTCGATCAATGCTGGGTCGTGCATGCACGCCGCGAGGCTCAGGCCGCCGATCTGGTGATCGTCAACCACTACCTGCTGTTCGCCGATCTGACCCTGCGCGAATCCGGCTTCGGCGAGGTATTGCCCGGCGCCGATGCCATCGTGCTCGACGAGGCCCATCGCCTGCCCGATATCGCCGGACGTTTTTTCGGCCAGGCCTTGTCTGCACGCCAGCTCAAGGATCTGGTGCGCGATGGCCTGGCCGAGCTGGATACGCTGGGTGGCGATATGCCGGGCCTCAAGGCCAAGCTCAAGGATGTCGGCAATGCCGAACGCCGCTTTGCCGATGCGCTGGGCGATGCGCCCGGCAATCGCAGCTGGGAGGAACTGGCCACCGATATACGCCGGGCTGCGCGCGACGATCTGGCGGCCGCACTGATCGCGCTCAAGACCGGCGTGGAACCGGTCGCCAGCCGTAGCGATCGCATGAAAGCGCTCTCGCGGCGCTGTGGCGAACTGGAAACCGCCTTGACCACGGTCAGCGCCAGCGATGCCGACCGTATCAGCTGGCTGGAAAAACGCGGCAACGCCTGGATCTGGCACAGCACGCCGCTGGATGTGGCCACGCCGTTTTCGCGCGCGATCGAGGCCTATCCGGGCGCCTGGATATTCACCTCGGCCACGCTCGCGGTCAAAAACGACCTGAACTATTTCTGTCGCCGGCTCGGGCTGGCCGATGTCGCCCAGCAGGTCTTGCCGAGCCCGTTCGATTACCAGCGCAATGCCATGCTTTACGCGCCGCAGTCGATGCCGGCGCCGAACACGCCCGATTTCGACGACGCCGTGGTTTCGCAGGCGCTGGCGCTCATCGAAGCCTCGGGCGGCGGTACGTTTTTGCTGTGTACCAGTTATCGCGCGGTCGCCCGTTACGGCGAGGCCCTGGCCGCGGCCGGTATCGAGGTGCTCATGCAGGGCAGTGCGCCGCGCACCACGCTACTGGCCGATTTTCGTAACGACGACAATGCCGTACTCGTGGCCACCAGCAGCTTCTGGGAAGGCGTGGACGTACGCGGGCAGGCGCTGCGACTGGTGATTATCGACCGGCTGCCGTTTGCCTCGCCGGCCGACCCGGTATTGGCCGCACGCTTTACCGCGATGAAGGAGGCCGGTGAGAATCCATTCATGGATTATCAGCTGCCGCAGGCGATCATCACGCTCAAACAGGGCGTCGGACGACTCATTCGCGATGCGGCCGACCAGGGCGTGCTCGCGATCTGCGACCCCCGTTTGTTCACGGCCCGCTACGGGGGTGCCATTCGTGCCAGCCTGCCGCCCATGCCGATCACCCGCGATCAGGCGGTAGCCTGCGAATTCCTCGACAGCCTGGCGCCCGCATGAAGCTGCTTGCACTCGATGCCTCGACCGAGGCGTTATCCGTGGCGGTCGTCGACAGCGAGCGCGACTACGAGATCGAACATTTCGAGATCGCGCCCCAGGCGCACGCGCGCCGTTTGTTGCCGCTCGCCCAGGAACTGCTGGAACGCGCCGAACTCGCCCTCGCCGATCTCGATGGCTTTGCCTTCGGGCGGGGGCCGGGTGCGTTCACCGGCCTGCGGATCGCCGCCGGGCTCGTGCAAGGCCTGGCGGCCGGGGTGGATCGGCCGGTGGTGCCGGTTTCGACACTCGCCGCACTCGCCGCGCGTTGTTTTCATCACGACGAAAAAATCCGGCACGTGCGCGTAGTTCAGGATGCCCGCATGGGCGAGATCTATACCGCGGATTACAAGCGCGGCGAGACGGCCGCGCCGATTGTGATTGAAGAGGAACGGGTGATACGGCCCGAAGCGCTGGACACCGATGACGCCTGGGTACGGGCCGGCAACGGCTGGGGCGTGGTGGCCAGCGCGCGTGGCGTGGCGGCCGATACGCTAGTTGCCCTCGAGCAATGGCCGCACGCGCTGGATATCGCCCGTCTTGCCTGGCCGGTGTTGGCACGCGGCGACGGCGTAGCCGCGGCCCGGGCGCTGCCGGTCTACGTGCGCGACGATGTGGCCCGCAAGCCGGGCGGGGCGCGCTGAGATCGCACCGGCCGCGCCAGGCCGGGCGAAAACACAAAACGGAGGAAGACATGCTGTATCGATTGGACGACATCAGCCCGCAAACGCCGGGCGAGGGCCAGTTCTTCGTGGCCGAGAATGCCACGGTGCTGGGCAACGTGACGCTCGAAGTCGATGCCAGTATCTGGTTCAACGCCGTGCTGCGCGGCGACCAGGAACTGATCACCATCGGCCGCGGCAGCAACATCCAGGATGGCTGTGTGCTGCATACCGATCCCGGTTTTCCCTTGACGGTGGGCGCGGACTGCACGGTGGGCCATCAGGCCATGCTGCACGGTTGTACGATTGGCGATAACAGCCTGATCGGGATCAAGGCGACCGTGCTCAACGGCGCCAAGATCGGCCGCAACTGTCTGATCGGCGCGGGCGCGCTGGTGCCTGAAGGCAAGGAGATCCCGGACAACAGCATGGTGATCGGCGTGCCCGGGCGGGTGAAACGCGAGCTCAGCGAGGACGACGCCAAGAAGCTCAAGCGCGGCGCCGCCCACTATGTCGAAAACTACAAGCGCTTTCTGGCCGGTCTGGTACCGGTGTAGTCAGCTTAGATAGATATCGAAGCGGATCGCCTTGCCTTCGACCTGGCGATCCGGTTTGGCCAGCGGCGCGGCCCGTGCATGCTGCTTGACCACCACCTGGCGCGTGGCGCGCGTGCGCGCACAGGCCAGCAACTCGGCTGCGTCGCCATCGGTGCCGATCAATTCGTGCATCCAGGCCAGGGCTTTCTGGGGCCGGGCCTTGCGACGCGGTGTATCGAACATGGGGTCGATATAGATCACATCGAATGGCGCCGCGTCGGCCACGGTTAGCCACGCGCGCGCGTCGGCATGAATCAACGAGGGCCAGTTGGCCAGCCAGGCCGGGGCGGCCAGTCGTGCGCGTTCGCGCGCATCCGCCACGAGCGCGAACAACACGGGATGGCGCTCGATAGCAACGACCTGACAGCCCAGCGCGGCCAGCGTGGCGCTATCGCGGCCGAGCCCGCAGGTGGTATCCAGCACGTGCGCACCCGGATGCCGGCGCAGCCCGAGCGCGCCGGCCAGCGGCGAGCGGCGCCCACCCGCGGCGCGTTTGTCCACGCTGGCATCGAGCAGATCGATACGCAGGCCGCGATCGGTCGCAGGCGCCTGCGCATGGTAGAGGGTGAGCCCGTCGGGCTGCTGGCATAGATAAAAGCCGGCCTCGGGCGGGGCGTCGCGAATGACGAAGCCACGCACGGCCTCGCTTGCGCCTGCTGTACAGCCGGGTTCGACGATCAGGGGCGGCAGGGTGGTGTGGATCTGATTCATGAACAAGGCGCCGGCCGGCGCTTTCGCGGCCCGGGTTTGGCCGCCGATTGGCCGGGTGTTTTATAGTGACGCCTTTGTTCGCCACGAGTCACGTCATGTCCGAATCCTTCGCCCGCGCCGCGGCGCCGAATGCGCTCGAAGCCTTGCGCGCCCGTACCACGGTGGTTGCCGATAGCGGCGATTTCGAAACCATTCGGGCCTATAAGCCGACCGATGCCACGACGAACCCGAGCCTGGTCCTGCAGGCCGCCGGCGATAGCCGCTATCGGCATCTCGTGGACGAGGCCCTGGGTGCTACGCCCGCTGGCGGGCTCACGCGGGTGGAACGACTGATGACGCTGTTCGGGCGCGAACTCACGCAGGTCGTGCCGCGCTATGTGTCCACCGAAGTGGACGCCCGCCTGTCGTTCGATACCGATGCCACCATCCGCAAGGCGCGCGCGCTGATTGCTGACTATGCCGAGCTGGGGGTAGGCGCCGATCGTATCCTGATCAAGATCGCCAGCACCTGGGCCGGTATTCGCGCGGCCAGCGTGCTCGAGGCCGAGGGCATTGCCTGCAACATGACGCTGATCTTTTCGCTGGCCCAGGCCCAGGCCTGTTTCGAGGCGGGGGTGACGCTGATTTCGCCGTTCGTCGGTCGTATTACCGACTGGTACAAGAAAGCCGACGGCGTCGACCATTACGCGCCGGAAGACGATCCGGGCGTAGCCAGTGTGCGCCGTATCAATGCCTATGCAAAAACCCATGGTTATCCGACCCAGGTGATGGCCGCGAGCTTTCGTAACCGCGAACAGATTCTCGCGCTGGCCGGGGCCGATCTGATGACCATTTCGCCGGCGCTGCTCGAAGAGCTGGCCGGGCTGGAGGAAAGCGATACGCCGGGCATCACCACGACCGACTCCGATGTGCCGCGGCTGATGCTCGATCGGCGCGCGTTCGATTGGGCCATGAACGCCGATGCCATGGCCACCGAGAAACTCGCCGAGGGCATTCGCCGTTTTGCCGACGATCAGCGCGCGCTGGAAACACAACTGGGCGGCTGAGCGCGTGCGCGCCGGCCGGGCATTGCGTTAGCCGTCGAGGTAGTCGAGTACCGCGCTGTAGCCGCCTTCGGTCAACAGAATGGCGTTGACCGTGCTTTCGTAGATACGCCCGGCCTGGCGCAGCTGCTCGATCTCGCGCGCATCCTGGCTTGCGCTCAGGTAATAGTAGTCGCGGCCCTCGTCGAAACTGTCCTTGAGCTGTTTGAATGCCAGGAACGCCGTGCCTTTCTTGTCACCGCGCTGCTGATCGATTTCCTTCAGGCTCCAGGTCTTTTCGGTCTTGGCCATGCGTTGCTCTCGGGTTGAGTTGGCGCCAAGCTAGCAGGCGCTTAGAAACGGGTCAACGCGACTTTCAAACGCCCGCGTGACGTTGTTCGAACGGCGATGACTCTCGTAATCTATAGGCGCATGGACGCGCATCGATTCTTCACACTGCAGGTACCCGGATGAAAGTCAACGAACTGGTCGCACAATGGCAAGCCAATGCTGGCGAAACGCGCACCGACGAAAGCTACGAGATTCGTCTGCCCCTCTACGACGCGGCCAAGGTGGCAGCCCTGTGCGATCTGTTTCCCGGCCTGACCCAGGAACGTATTCTCACCGATCTGCTGGCTGCCGCCCTGGACGAACTGGCCAGCTCGTTTTCCTACGAACCGGGCACCGAAATCGCGGCCTACGACGAAGAAGGCGACCCGATGTATGCCGATGCCGGACTGACGCCGCGCTTCCAGGCGCTGGCCAAGGAATATGCCGAAAAGCTGCAGGCGGGCGAGCGTATCGACCAATCCGCCGCGTCGCGCGGTTGATGTCTTGACGCGCGCGACCTCGTCGGGCGCCTGGCGGGCGCGCCTGGAACAGGCGCTGTCGGTCACCATGCCGGTGGGCCATCGCGACCCGGGGGATAACCGCCCGATCGCCGCCCACGGGCGGTCGGCGCGCCGTGCCGGGGTGCTCATCCCCGTGGTCGCCGCCGCCGAGCCCTATGTCTATTTCACCCAGCGCAGCGCGGCCCTGCGGCATCATCCGGGCCAGATCAGTTTTCCCGGTGGCAGCATGGAAGCCAGCGATCGCAATGCGGAACACGCCGCGTTGCGCGAGGCTGAGGAAGAAATCGAGTTGCACCCGCGCCATGTCGAAGTGCTTGGCGAGCTACCCGAATACCCGACCGTCACGGGGTTCGTGATCAGCCCCTTCGTCGGCTGGGTGGACCCGAACGCCCAGGTCTACCCCGACGACGCCGAGGTCGCACGGCTGTTCGCCGTGCCGCTGGCGCATGTGCTGGATCTGGACAACTATCGACGCTACCCGTACGAGCGTAACGGCCAGACCTATCAGGTCTACGGCATCGATTACGGCGACGATCATATCTGGGGCGCGACCGCGGGTATTCTGCTCGGCCTCGTACAACGTCTGGCCCATGCCGAACGGCGGCCGCTGGATATGCCGCGCCCGGCCGAAGAGGAGACCGTGCGCCGTGGCCGCTGACAAGTCGGCGCGCGACGAACTCAAGGCGCTGCAGGCGCAGCTGCTGCGTATTCAGCATGTCTATGCATCGTATGCGTATACGGGCGTGATCGTGCTCGAAGGCTGGGATGCGGCCGGCAAGGGCGGGCTGATCCGGCGTATCGCCTGGACACTCGATCCGCGTTATCTCGATGTATGGCCGATCAAGGCCCCGGATGCACGCGAACGCCGCGAGCTGTGGCTGCAACGCTTCTGGGAGCGCTTGCCCACGGCCAGCGAAATCGCGATCTTCGACCGGAGCTGGTACGGGCGGGTCCTGGTCGAGCGTATCGAGGGCTTCATTACCGAGGCCGAGTGCGAACGCGCCTATGACGAGATCAATGCCTTCGAGCGCACGTTGGTCGACAACGGTGTGCGCCTGGTGAAGCTGTTTCTGGACATCGATGCCGATACCCAGCTCGCGCGTTTTCGTGCCCGCTACGAGAATCCGGCCAAGCGCTGGAAACTCACCGAAGACGATATCCGTAACCGCGCGCGCTGGCAGGATTACGAACAGGCCTATGCGCGCATGTTCGAGCGTTGCTCCACCGCGTATGCGCCCTGGACCCGTATTGATGCCAACCACAAGCCGCGCGCCCGTGTAGCGGCGCTGCAGCGTATCGTGGAGGTGCTCGGCGCGGGACTCGATCTGTCCGCCGAGCCCCAGGTCGACCCGATCGTGGAACGGTTCATGTTGGCGAGTTCCTAGGGAAGCTCTGCATATCCTCTCGCGGATCGCGTTCGAGTCCTCACATGCGTTGCGACAAGGCGTCCGAGCGCAGCGCCTGCCCCAGGAAATCAACGAGGGGCAGGTCAAGCTCGGCAACGCAGTCGCGGCGCATTTGAGGCCGAACCCCTTCGGGGCCAGGGCTTTGCGCGCGCCTGGACGGCGTCGAGGCGTAACGCACCGTGCAACCAGCACGCTACGCTGCGCCTCTGTCTGCCAGCCACGCGCAAAGCACGCCGGCGCGACCGTGACAGGTTGTGCAGAGCTTCCCTAACCGTCGTTGTCGCTCCTCGGCGCTCGATCGTCGATTTTCCGCGCCACGTCCATGAGCGGTTCGATCAGATCCATCGGCAGCGGGAAGACGATAGTGGAGTTGTTGTCGCCGGCGATATCCACGAGCGTCTGCAGATAGCGTAGCTGCAGGGCCTGGGGTTCCTTGGCGAGCTGATTGGCGGCTTCGCGCAGATTTTCGGCGGCCTGCATTTCGCCTTCGGCGTTGATGACCTTGGCCCGGCGCGCACGTTCGGCTTCGGCCTGGCGGGCGATCGCCCGCGTCATGCTTTCATCGAGATCGACCTGCTTGATCTCGACATTGGCCACTTTCAGGCCCCAGGCATCGGTATGCCGATCCAGAATTTCCTGGATATCGGCATTGAGCTTGTCGCGCTCGGCGAGCATTTCGTCGAGTTCGTGCTTGCCGAGCACGCTGCGCAGAGTGGTCTGGGCGAGCTGGCTGACCGCGTCGTAGAAATGCTCGACTTCCACGATCGCCTTGTCGGCATCGATCACGCGGAAATACACCACGGCGTTGACCCGCACCGACACGTTATCGCGCGAGATCACGTCCTGGGGCGGCACATCGAGCACCACCACGCGCATATCAACCTTGACCATCTTCTGGATCACCGGAATGACCAGAAACAGGCCGGGGCCCTTCACGCCGGTCATGCGCCCGAGGGTGAACATCACGCCACGTTCGTATTCGGGCAGGATCTTGATCGAGGCGAAGATCAGCAGGGCGAGCAGAATGACGATGGCGAAACCGAAATTGATCAGCATGGCTTAGCTCCGCGGTTTGGGCCGACGCGCTGAGGCGTTGCCCGTATGAATGGTGGTATCCGCCGGCCCGGCAGGGCGCACGAATACTTTCAGGCCTTCGGCATCGGTGACGATGAGTTGGTCGTCGCGCGCGACCGGCGTGGGGCTTTGTGCCAGCCAGGATTCACCGTGCAGCAGCACGCGGCCTTCGTGCTCGAAGTCGGTGAGGGACACGCAACGGCTGCCGATGAGCCCGGCATGGCCGGTCTGTATCTTCTCGCGTCGCGAGCGCAAAAACAGATACACGATCCCGAACAGCAGCAGGGCGCTGGCTACGGCGAGCCCGCCGATCAGGCCGAACGGGATTTCGAAACCGGGTACGTCGGTATCCATGAGCATGATCGAGCCGAACACGAAGGCGGCGACGCCGCCCAGACCCAGAATACCGAAGCTGGGCGCGAACATCTCGGCGATCATCAAGCCCGCGCCGAGCGCGATCAGCGCCAGGCCGGCATAGTTGACCGGCAGCACCTGAAAAGCGAACAGCGCGCACAGCAGGCTGATTGCGCCGACCACGCCCGGCACCGCGGTACCCGGGTTCAGGCCTTCCAGAATCAGGCCATAGATGCCGATCATGAACAGCAGATAGGCCACGGTGGGATTGGTGATCACCGACAGCAGTTCCGTCTGCCAGCCCGGTTCGCGCTGTTCGATCGCCGCGCCGGCGACGTTGAGCTGCTGTGGTCCGGCCGCGGTATCGACCCGCCGGCCGTCGAGCGCGGCGAGCAGTTCGGTGGTGTTCGCGGCGATCAGGTCGATGACGTTGGCGTCCAGCGCGGCCCTGGCCGACAGGCTCACGCCTTCGCGGACGGCTTTTTCGGCCCAGTCGGCATTGCGCCCGCGCTGTTCGGCCAGGCTGCGGATATAGGCCACCGCATCGTTGACGGCCTTGCGGCGCTTGGCGGTGGCGTCGTCGGCCGGCGCCTCGCGACCTTCCGCTTCGTTATCCGGGGAATCGGATGGCGCGGGCGAGGTCGGCTTGCTGTCGCCACCGATCGATACGGGCGTGGCGGCGCCGAGATTGGTGGCTGGCGCCATGGCCGCGATATGGCTGGCGTAGAGGATATAGGTGCCGGCACTGGCGGCGCGCGCGCCGCCGGGCGCGACATAGGCGGCGACCGGCACGGATGACGCCAGTATCGCCTTGACGATATCGCGCATCGCGCCGTCGAGCCCGCCCGGTGTATCCAGGCGCAGTATGATCAGATCCGTGTTCGCCTGCGCGGCGGCCGCCAGTTCGTCGTGCACGAAGGCGCTGGTGGCAGGGCCGATCGGGCCGACGATGGGAACTTCGCGCACGCCGGGCGCATCGCTCGCCGAGGGTTGGGCCGAAATCGCCCCTGTGCCCGCCATCAGGACGAACAAGAGCAACCCGATCAACCCTGTGCGTACGAAAGCCATGGGGCGATATTACGCGATCGCGGCGCTTTACGATGCCCGTGCGCCAGCCTCGGCGCGCGTGCTTTTGCCGAGTGGGCTAGTCGAGGCGTTCGTAGAGCGCGATCAGCTGCTGGGTGACCTTGTGACTGGGCGCGTAGTGGATCAGCGGGATCGAGGCGTCGTGGGATTCGCGCACCTTGATCGAAGAGGTGATACGCGTTTCGATCAGCGGATGGCCTTCGGCGGCGAGCTCGGCGAGCATGCGCTCGGGCAGTTTGGCCCGCGCCTGGAATTGATTGACCACGATGCCGTCAATCACCAGATCGGGGTTGTGGTCGTCCTGGATCTCGTGGATGTTGTCGAACAGCGAATACAGCGCCTGGCGGGCGAAATCGTCGCAATCGAACGGCACGAGACAGCGCTCGGCGGCGATCAGCGCCGATTGCGAATAGAAATTCAGCGCCGGTGGCGTGTCGATGAAGATCGCATCGTAGTCGTGAAGGCGTGCCAGCGATTGCTTGAGCTTGTAGATCTTGTGCTTGGCCTCGAGTTTGATGCGCAGTTCTTCCAGGTCCGGATGCGCGGCCATCACCGATAGATTTTCGAACGGCGAGGGCGTGATGTAGTCGGCCAGATTACTGCCCGTGCGCGCCCGCGACAGGGTGGATTCGAAGAAATCCGCGCTGCCGGCCTCGGCCTGTCGGTTGTCCGACGACAGCAGATACTGGCTGGCATTGCACTGGGCATCCAGATCGATCACCAGCGTGCGCTTGCCGCGCGCGGCAGCGATCGCGGCCAGATTGCACAACAGCGTGGTCTTGCCGACCCCGCCTTTTTGATTGAACACCACGCGACGCGTCATCGATAACCCCCGGTCTGCCCTGGCTATGGCCGGCGTGTTGTAAAGGTGGGCCGGCGTAAAACCCGTTTTTTCCGAATAAGGGAGCTTAGCGGGCTGTCCGCATAGCGTCGAGCCTGTCGACCAGCGCCGGCAGTGCCATGCTCGCGGTCTCGGCGATATGCACATCCACGGAGGGCGATACGGCGGTGGCCTGCGGGTTGACCTCGATGACGGGCGTGGGCCCGTCCACGGCCATTTCCACCAATGCGGCGGCGGGATAGACCTGATTGGAAGTGCCCACGACCAGCACGCAGTCACAGCGACCCAGTTCCGCCTGGGCGCGTTCGAGCGCGGCCATGGGCAGCATCTCGCCAAACCAGACCACGCCCGGGCGCATGCGTGCGCCGCAGGACTGGCACGTTGGGAGGGGGGCCTGCTCGTCGGCTTCGGCGACTGCCTGGCGGCGTTCGTCGCCGCATTCACTACAACAATCGATCCAGATATTGCCGTGCAGTTCGGACACGTCGCGACTGCCGGCCGTACTTTGCAGGCCATCGACATTCTGGGTGGCGATGACCACGTCCATATGCCGTTCCAGCGCCGCGATCGCGCGGTGGCCGGCGTTTACGCCGCCGCGCGCGATGAGCGTGCGCCGCCAGCGATACCACGCCCAGACGCGTTCCGGGTTGGCGGCAAAGGCTTCCGGCGTGGCCAGATCCTGGGGTGAGAACTGCGCCCAGAGGCCGGTCTGGGCTTCGCGAAAAGTCGGGATACCGGACTCGGCCGACAACCCGGCGCCGGAAAGTACGAGTAAACGCCGGCTGCGCGCAAGTGCGCGGGCCGCCGCATCTATCATCGGAGTCGCTGTCATGAGGCAGCGCCGGCCCGAAGGCCGGCCATTGGAAAACGCTGCCCGATACTCTAACGGCTGTCGCCGCCGCGGGTCATGCCGCTAGCGACGACTGCGCGGCGCCTTGACCGCACGCCGGCGCGGCATCCACTGCACGTGATAGAGATCGTGGCGACGGTCGAGCATGTTCTGTACCGAGCCGGTGGTACGGGCGTCCAGCAGTACGTCCAGGCGGACATCGGCGATTGCCACCATTTCCACGTTGGGCGTGGTGTCCGCGGCGATGCCGTCGCGGGCGAAGGCGAAATCGCAGGGCGTGATGATCGCGCTCTGGCCGTAGTGCAGGTCCATGGCATGCACCCGGGGCAGGTTGCCGACATTGCCGGCGGTGGCGACATAGATCTGGTTTTCCACCGCCCGTGCATGCGCCGAATAGCGCACCCGCAGATGGCCGTTGCGGTCTTCCGTGGAATAGGGCACGAACAGCATGTTGATGCCCTGGTCGGCCAGATGCCGGCACAGTTCGGGGAATTCGCTGTCGTAGCACACCAGCACGCCGATCGGCCCGCAGTCGGTTTCGATGGCATTGAGCGAATCGCCACCGACGATATTCCAGTAATGGCGCTCGCCCGGGGTGGGATGAATCTTGGGCTGCTGGTATTCCGAACCGTCGCGCAGATAGATATAGCCGATATTCTGCAGATCGTCGCCGACCCGGGTCGGATGCGAACCGGCAATGATGTTGATATTGAACTTCACCGCCAGCGAGGCCATCAGCTCGCGGAACTCGTCGACGAAATCGGCCAGACGCTGAATGGCCGCGCGATGACGCAATTCCTCGTTCTTGATCGACAGCAGCTGGACCGTGAACAGTTCCGGAAACACCACGAAATCGGCCTTGGCATCGGCCGTTTCCTGTACGAAATAGGTCACGATCTGGGCGAACTCGTCGAAGGAGTTGATCGCGCGCTGGCCATACTGGATGGTGGCGATGCGTACCGTGGCCGGGCGCTGCAGATGCACATGCGAGTCGCCGGCGACATCCTCGCGGTACTTGTACTCCGGATTGCGCCAGAGCAGGTGGGCGCCGTAGCCCATCGACTCTTCATCCGGCGGCAGATAGTTGGGCATGACGCCGAGCAGTTCGTAGCCCTGGTTGAGCTGAAAGCTCAGTACCGAATCGCGGATTTCCTTGTTCTGGACCGCCTCGACATAGGCCTCGGCGCTGCCGTACTTCTTGAAGCGGCGCTTGAGACCGGGCAGGCGCCCGGAAAAGACGATGCCCTTGAGCCCGAGCTTTACGCACAGCGCTTCACGTTCGCGATAGAGGCGCTGGCCGATACGCAGGCCACGGGCTTCCGGGTCCACGCAGATTTCGTAGCCGTAGAGATAATCGCCGTCGATATCGTGGGTCGAGCCGTAGCCGTTGCCAGTGATGCGGGCCCAGGTATGCGGGCGCATGACCTGATCCTCGGGCAGGCACAGGGTCGCGCAGTAGCCGACCACGACATCCTCGTAGACCGCGACCAGTTGGCCTTCGGGGAAGTTGTTGATCTGGCCGCGCAGCTCGTCGAAGGTGTAATCGTCGAGGTTGGGATAGGTACGTTGTACCACCCGATTGATCGCCGGAATATCCGACAGATTGGCGGTACGAACGATCAGACGTGAACGGCTTTGGCTGGGCATGAACGATCCCTCGTTGGCGATGACGAGGCGATACGTACGCACTGGCGCGCGTACCGCCTCGATCGATGATTACGGCATGAATACCGAACCGCGCGCCGGCATCAACCGCCGCGGCTGGCTTTCTTGCGCTCGTGTTCCTTGAGCCAGCGCTTGCGTACGCGCACGTTGGCCGGGGTGATTTCGACGAGTTCGTCGTCGTTGATGAATTCCAGCGCCTGTTCCAGCGTCATGCGGATGGGCGGCGTGAGCACGATGTTCTCGTCGGAGCCGGCCGCGCGCACGTTGGTGAGCTGCTTGGCCTTGAGCACGTTCACGGTGAGATCGTTCTCGCGCGAATGAATACCCACGACCATGCCTTCATAGACCTCGTCGCCGGGCGAGACCATCATCTTGCCGCGATCCTGCAGGTTGAACAGGGCAAAGCCCACGGCCTTGCCGGCGGCATTGGAAATGAGCACGCCGGAATGACGCTGGCCGATGGCATCCGCGCCTTTCGGCCCGTAGTGATCGAACACATGGGTCACGATGCCGGTGCCCGAGGTCAGGCTCATGAACTCGGTCTGAAAACCGATCAAGCCGCGCGAGGGGATCATGAATTCCAGGCGGGTACGGCCGTTGCCGTCGGGCTGCATGTTCTGCAGCTGGCCACGGCGCTGGTTGAGGTTGTCGATGACCGCGCCTTGATGTTCGTCCTCGATATCGCAGATCAGCAGCTCGTAGGGCTCGTGGATTTCGCCGTCGACTTCACGGGTCACCACTTCCGGGCGCGAAACCGACAGCTCGTAGCCTTCGCGGCGCATGGTTTCCAGCAGCACCGACAGGTGCAGCAGGCCACGCCCGGACACCTTGAAGCGATCCGGATCGCTGGTCAGATCCACGCGCATGGCGACGTTGGACTTGAGTTCGCGATAAAGGCGCTCGCGAATCTGGCGCGAGGTGAGGTAGTCGCCGTCCTTGCCGGCCAGCGGCGACTTGTTGACCTCGAAGGTCATGCTCATGGTCGGCTCGTCGACGGTCAGCGCGGGCAGGGCCTCGGGCGCGCTGGTATCGCAGAGCGTGTCGGAAATATCGAGCCCGTCCATGCCGGTCAGCGCGACGATATCGCCGGCCTGCGCCTGATCGACTTCCACCCGGTTAAGGCCGAGAAAGCCGAATACGCCCGCAATCTTGGCGTTGCGCTTGTTGCCTTCGCGATCGACGATGGTGATCTGGGTGGCCGGTTTGATCGCGCCGCGGGCGATACGGCCGATACCGATCTGACCGACGAAGCTGTTGTAGTCCAGCGTGGTGATCTGCATCTGGAACGGGCCGTCGGTCTTGACCGGGGGCGAGGGCACGCGTTCGGTGATGGTGCGAAACAGCGGCTTCATGTCGCCTTCGCGCACGTCGTCTTCGAGGCCGGCATAGCCGCCGAGCGCCGAGGTGTAGACGGTGGGGAAATCCAGCTGTTCGTCGGTGGCACCGAGCGAGTCGAACAGATCGAAGGTCTGGGTCAGCACCCAGTCCGGGCGCGCGCCGTCGCGGTCGATCTTGTTGATCACCACGATCGGCTTCAGGCCCAGCTCGAAGGCCTTTTCGGTCACGAAACGGGTCTGCGGCATGGGGCCGTCGACCGCATCGACGAGCAGCAGCACCGAGTCCACCATCGACAGCACGCGCTCGACTTCGCCGCCGAAGTCGGCATGGCCGGGGGTGTCGACGATGTTAATGCGATAGTTTTCGTTGCTGTCCGGGTCGCGCCATTCGATCGCGGTATTCTTGGACGTAATCGTAATGCCGCGTTCTTTTTCCAGATCGTTGGAATCCATGATCCGATCGGCGACTTCCTCGCGCGCTTCGAAGGTGCCGGACTGGCGAAGCAGGCAGTCCACGAGCGTGGTCTTGCCATGGTCCACGTGGGCGATAATCGCGATATTGCGCAGGTTGTCGATCATAGAGGCCGTGGCCGGTAGAAAATAAAGCGCGCCATTATCCGTGAAGCAGCCGCTCCCCGGCTAGGCCCTGCGCCCCGGCGCCCGCCGATTTTCTTGCACTGCAGCGCGCAATGGCAGCCGCTATCAGCGTTACCGGCGGTTGCGCGTTTTAAGAACATCCGGGCATATGAGCGCGTCAGGCGCGCCCGACCCAATATCGGGACCGATATTGCGCAGCTGCGGCATGCGAAGCCGCCGCAGCCGCACGCACACATGCCTACTTTTGCCGGCCGTGGATAGCTGCATGCGACAATAAGTCGATGAACAATGCCCAGCCCGCGCGCGAGACGCGCTATCTGCAACGCGGCAGCCGGATTTACTGGCGTGCGAATCTGGCGCTGTTCGCAGCCGGCTTCGCGACATTTTCCTCCATGTACGCGGTGCAGCCACTCATGCCCGCATTCGCGCGCGAATTCGATGTCAGCGCGGCGGCGAGCAGTCTGTCGCTGTCGGTGACCACGGGCGTGCTTGCCTTCACGTTATTGCTGGCCGGGCTGATGTCCGAGGCGATCGAGCGCAAGCCGGTGATGATCGCCTCGCTGATCGGCTCGGCCGTGTTGTCGATCGCGGCCGCGCTCGCGCCGGGCTGGGGGTCGCTGCTGGCCGCGCGGGCGCTCGAAGGCGTGGCCCTGGGCGGCGTGCCGGCGTTGGCGATTGCTTATCTATCCGAAGAGATCGCGCCCTCCGATCTGGGCACCGCCACCGGTTTGTATATCGGCGGCACCGCCACCGGCGGCATGGGCGGACGCGTGATCACCGGTTTCATTTCCGAATACGCGGACTGGCGCGTGGCACTCGCCACGATCGGCGTGATCGGCCTGGTTGCGACCGTGCTTTTCTTCTGGTTGCTGCCGCGCTCGCAGAACTTCACCGCCAAGCGCGGCATGTCGCTGGCCCAGCACGCCGGCCCGATTGGTGAACATCTACGCCACAAGGCGTTGCCCTGGGTGTTCGTCTGTGGTTTTTTGTTCATGGGCGCGTTCGTGTCCGTGTACAACTACATCGGCTTTCGCTTGAGCGAAGCCCCGTTTTCGCTCGGCCAGGGCGCGATCGGATCGGTCTTCGTGATCTATATTCTCGGTATTCTCACCTCACCCATTGCTGGGCGCGTGGCCGACAGCGCCGGCCGTCCGCCGGTGTTGCTGTTCGCGATCGTGTGCATGGCCGCCGGGCTGGCCGTGATGTGGCCGGCCAACCTCATTGCCGTGGTGCTGGGCATGGCGTTGCTGACCATCGGTTTCTTTGCCGGACATTCCACCGCCAGCGGTTTTGTCGGCCTGCTCGCCGAACGCGGCAAGGGCCATGCCGCGGGGCTGTATCTGCTGGGCTACTACCTCGGCTCGAGCGTGGTTGGCTCGCTGGGCGGGCTGTTCTGGAGCGCGGCCGGCTGGGCCGGGGTGACACTGATGGTCGCGGTGGTCCTGCTCGCCGGGCTGGCGGTCACGCTTTGGCTGATGCGCTGGCGCCGTTCGAAACGGTAGTTTAAAACCCGCCGCGAAAGGTTTCGTAAAGCAGAAACACGTTGAGTGCGATCACCACACAGGCGATCGCCCAGGCGGCGATGGTCGTGGCGCGGTGGTTGACCAGATCGCCCATGATCTCGCGGTTGGAGCAGAACAGCAGCAACGGAATCAGCGCGAAGGGAATACCGAAGGACAACACCACCTGGCTCATCACCAATGCCGTGGTGGCATCCACGCCCATGCCCAGAATGACCAATGGCGGGGCCATGGTGATCATGCGGCGGGCGAACAACGGAATCTGGCGGGCGATGAAGCCCTGCATCACCACCTGGCCGCTCATGGTGCCTACCGAGGAACTGGAAAAGCCGCTGGCCAGCAGACCGAGACCGAACAAGCCGGCCGCGGTCGGCCCGGCATAGTCACCGAGCTGGGCGAAGGCGCCTTCCAGGGTGGTCACGGGCGTAGTCGCGCCGAAGAACAGCCCGGCCGCCATGACCAGCATGGCGGCATTGATCAGGCCGGCCACGCCCATGGCGATGAGGATATCGATGAACTCGAAGCGAAAGATGCGCCGGCGTTCGCTGGCACTGCGCCCGACCACACGCCGCTGGGTGAGCGCCGAATGCAGGTAGATGACATGCGGCATCACCGTCGCGCCCAGAATACCGGCAGCGAGCATCACGCTATGGCTGCCTTCGAAGCCGGGAATCAGGCCCAGGGCGAGATCGTCCATCGCCGGGTCGGCGACATAGACTTCGTAGGCAAACGACACGATCACCACGCCGACCAGCGCGGTAATGCCGGCTTCGAGCGGGCGAAAACCGCGCCGCTGCAACTCCAGCAGGCCGAAGGAAAACACGCCAGTGATCAGGGCTGCCGGAAACAACGGAATGCCGAATAGCAGGTACAGCCCCAACGCGCCGCCGATGAACTCGGCCAGATCGGTGGCGATGGCGATGATCTCTGCCTGAATCCACAGCGCAATGGTGACCGGCCGCGGAAAACGCGCGCGACAGACTTCCGGCACGTTCTTGCCTGTGGCGATACCAAGCTTGGCCGACATGCTCTGGATGACGATGGCCATGACATTGGCTGCCACTACGACCCACAACAGCAGATAACCGAAGGTGGAGCCCGCCTGGATATTGGTCGCGAAATTGCCGGGGTCGATATATGCCACGGCCGCGATGAAGGCGGGCCCGAGAAACGGCCACAGTCCGCGCAGCCCGCGATGATGGCCATCCAGCGCGGCCTGGGCAGCACGAATGGTGGCCCCTTCGCCGGGCAGCATGTCGGCGGATTGGCTGTGGGGATCGGCGCTCACGCGCTTGCGGTCCAGACGCGTGCAATTCGTGGCATCAATCGAGTATGACTCGAGACTGTAAAACTTAGCATGGGCTGAATTTAGCGATCGCAATCGATGCGGTCAATAGGGAAATGGCTGGCGCCCAGCGGCGCGCACCGTACAATTGCCGTATGCCGCACAATGCCTTATCGCCGTCGCCCGTTTCAGACACCGTGCTCGCCGGGCCAATCCTGCGCCAGGCGCGCCCGCAGCGGCTGGTGCTATGGCTGGCCGTATCGCAGCCGGTGGACTTGGCGCTGGCGTTGTACCGTGACGACGATGGCCGGCGTCAGATCGCCGACGACACGATCGCCCTCGATCGCTACCGGCGCGATCTGCGTATCGGCGAACACGCCTGGCTGGTGTTCATCGATATCGATCTGGCCGCCGCCGGGGTCGATGCGCTGGCCGAAGATACGCCGATCGGCTACGACCTGTTGCTTAACGACGCGCGACATTCGCTGGCCGCACTCGATCCAGGCCTGTGTTATCCGGGCGAGGCGCGCCCGCGCTTTGTCATCAAGACTCGCCTCGACAGCCTGCTGCATGGCTCCTGCCGGCGCCCCCATCATCCGTCGGGCGACGGCATGGCGCGCGCGGATCGCTGGCTGGGCGAGCGCCGCGACGACAGCCGAAGCTGGCCGGTGGCGGTGCTGCTGACCGGCGATCAGATCTATGCCGACGACGTCGCCGGGCCCATGCTGCGCGCGATTCATGCGCTCATCGCCCGGCTGGGGCTATGGCCGGAAACGCTCGAAGGCGCCGTGCTCGACGACAGCGATGCGCTGTATGCCTGTAGTGCCTGCTATTACCGGCGCGACGAATTACTGCCGCAGGAAAAGGTCAACCGCTATCTGCGCGACCGCTTTTTCGGCGGCACGCGCAAACCGGTGTTTACCTCGGCGTCCTCCGGCAACCACCTGATTACGCTTGCCGAAGTGCTGGCGATGTATCTGCTGTGCTGGTCGGACGCGGCCTGGCGCGGACTCGAATACACGCCACCCGCCCTCGATGAGCAGGAGCGCGAACGCTACGACGAAGAGGCTGCGATCATCGAGCGCTTCGTGGCCGAACTGCCGGGCGTGCGCCGGCTCATGGCCAACAGCGTGACCGCCATGATCTTCGACGATCACGACGTCACGGACGACTGGAACCTTACCGGCGAATGGATGGATACCGCCTACGGCCATCCGTTTTCGCGCCGTATCATTGGCAATGCCTTGGTCGCGTATCTGTTATGCCAGGGGTGGGGCAATCGGCCGGAGGTGTTCGAGGACAACGTCTGGCCCAGCGTCGAAGCGTATTACGCCACCCGCGACAATACCGCTCACGACGCGCTCATCGACACGCTGCTGGCCTTTCATCGCTGGGATTTCATGCTCGAAACCGAACCGGGCGTGCTGGTGCTGGATACACGCACCCGGCGCTGGCGGCGTGGGCGCGCGCCGGCCAAGCCCTCGGGGCTGATGGACTGGGAGGCGCTCAGCGACATGCAGACCCAGCTCATGCATCGCGAGAGCGTCGTGATGGTGTCGGCCGCGCCGATTTTCGGCGTCAAGCTCATCGAGAACATCCAACGCGTATTCACCTGGTTCGGCAAGCCATTGATGGTGGACGCCGAAAACTGGATGGCGCACCCGGGCGCGGCCCATACGCTGCTCAACATATTCCGCCACGGCAATACGCCGAAGAATTTCACCATCCTGTCGGGCGATGTGCATTACTCGTTCGTCTACGATGTGACCCTGCGTTTTTCGGCCGCCCGCCAGAAGATCTGGCAGATCACCAGCTCCGGGGTAAAAAACGAATTCCCGCGCAAACTGCTGGATTGGTTCGATCGTCTCAACCGCTGGTTGTATGCGCCGTACTCGCCGCTGAACTGGTTCACCAAGCGTCGGCGTATGCGTATCTATCCGCGTCGGCCGGTGCCGGCCGATCACGGCGAACGGCTGGTGAACGGGGCGGGCATGGGCTATGTACGCTTCAACGACGCCGGCCAGCCCAGCGATATTCGGGAACTGTGTGCCGACGATTCCGATGTGCGCTTCGAAGCCAGCGATCACGAACAGGTATGAGTATTGAACCTCGCGCGTCGTGTGTTGCCGAAGGCCGGGTAATGTCCTGGAAACGAACCACACGATGAGCCGATCGGTATGGCCGCTATGTGCGGTATTCATTCTCGGCGCGCTGCCCGCTAGCGCCTGGGCCCAGAACGCACTCTCGGCACTGGATGCCAACGATGACGGCGCCATTGGTCGTCAGGAGGCCATCGACGGGCAGCGCAAGACTTTCGAACAGCTCGATCGCAACAGCGATGGCCAGCTCGACAAGGACGAACTCGCCGCCAGCCGGGTGCCCGACGACGACCACGCCTCGGCCGACGTGAGACGCGCGCGCCGCAAGGCCATCGCGCGCACCTTCGCCAATCTCGATCGCGATGCCAGCGGCGGTGTCTCACTGGCCGAATACCAGGCCGCGATGACGCCGTATTTCGATGCCCTGGACAGCAATGACGACGGCGTACTCGACGGCGCGGAACTGCGTCGCGCCATCGAAGACGACGATACGCCGGCGAACTAGGCTTTGTGCGTATTGTCCGCGAGCGCGGCCCGCAATGCCTGCGCGCCTTCGCTAAGCGCGGCATCGGCGCCGGCAACCCCGCCCGCGAAGTTCACGAAGCCGTGGATCATCGATGGATGACGCGCGATCCGGGCCTGCACACCCGCGGCCTGGAGTGCCTTGGCATAGTCCTCGCCTTCGTCGCGTAGCGGGTCGAAACCGCCCGTGATCACGATGGCGGGGGCCAGGCCTTCGAGATCGCCGTAGATTGGCGATACCCGCGGGTCGCGGTTGTCGAAGCCGTCCCGGATATAGTGTCCACGAAACCAGTCCATGGACGATTTTTCCAGCAGGAAACCGTCGGCAAAGGTATGGACCGACGCGCGCTCGCGGGCGAAATCGATGGCCGGATAGAACAGCAGCTGAAAACAGGGCGAATGGCGGTCGTCGCGGGTGATCTGGGCGACGACCGCCGATAGATTGCCGCCCGCGCTGTCACCGCCGACCGCCAGACGGTCGGCATCGATGTCCAGTTCCTGCGCACGGCGGGCAATATCGCGAAACGCGGCCACTGCGTCATCGACGCCGGCGGGCGCCGGATGCTCGGGAGCGAGACGATAGTCGACCGCGATCACCACGCAGTTGGCGCGTTCGGCGAGCGCGCGGCATACGCCGTCGTGCGAGGCCAGTGAACCGATTACGAACCCGCCGCCGTGATAGAACACCAGGGCGCCGCCTTTGTGTTCCCCGCGTGCGGGGCGATAAACGCGTGCCGCGCAGGGGCTGTCTGCACCGGCCACGTGAATGTCCTCGCAGGCGACGTGCGCGCGCGTCCGTGGTTCGAGCAGACGCGATTGGGCATCGATGAGCGCGCGCTCGCGATCAATCGCACGTCCGCCCAGCGTGGCATCGCCGCGCAGGCGTTGCAGGCGCAGCAGCATTTGCGTCTGCACATCCAGGGTCTGGCCGTCGCGCACGACCGGCGCGCCGGCGAGAATACGCAGTACCGCGGCAGGCAGTCTGAGCGTGCCGCGGGCGATCGCGCTTTCGATACGCGCCGCCGGAGATCGTCGGGTCATGCTATTCACTCGCAAGCTGATGAGGTCGATACGCTACCGGCACGAAAACTGACCACCGGCGTTGTCAGAATAAGGCATTCTAGCCCAGTACGTGGCGCCATTTCATATGCCCGCATTTGCCTGCCTGCACCGACATGCGCGCTCAGTGCCCACGCGTTTGATGCGCTGTGCACGGAATCTGTGTACGCTTTCCCGCTGAATTTGGGATAGATAACCCATACGGCACCTCGTATCGGCGTAGGCGGGCGTGTTTAGGTTGGCGATAAACAGGGGCGCCCAACCTCCGTAGTGTCCGTTATTCAATTGCGCCTTAAATATTGATTCACTGTCTTATTGCTCTGTGGACTTCAAACGGCCCATGATCGATCTTGAGCTCTTGCAGCATGCCGTGATGGACTCGCGCGACGGCATCACCATCGCCGATGCGCGCGCCGACGACCTGCCGCTGATCTTCGTCAATCCCGCCTTCGAGCGCATGACCGGCTACAGTCATGACGAAGTGGTCGGTCGCAATTGCCGCTTTCTGCAGCGCGGGCGGACCGAAGCGGCACGTAGCGAGCAAATGCGCGCGGCGCTGGCCAAGGGGCAGGGCTTTTCCCAGGTCATTACCAATTACCGCAAGGATGACACGCCGTTCTGGAACGAGTTGAGCGTATCGCCGATTCATAACGAGCACGGCACGGTGACGCATTTCATTGGTTTTCAGAAGGATGTCACCCAGCGCATGTTGCTCGACGAAGAGCTGCGCGCGCGTAATCGCGATCTCGAATCGGCCAAGGAGGCGCTCGAGGAACTGGTCACGCTCGATGCCCTGACCGGGGTCTACAACCGGCGCCACTTCGACGATCGCATGGAGTCGCTGTTCAAGATCTGCCGACGCACGGGCGAATCGCTGGCGGTATTCTTCATCGATATCGATCATTTCAAGGCATTCAACGATCGTTTCGGCCACCAGGCCGGCGACAATGCACTCATCGAGGTCGCCCAGACCCTGGCCGAGAGTTTTCAACGCGGCTCCGATTTTCTGGCGCGCTATGGCGGTGAGGAGTTCGTGGTGGTGGCCTGTGGCATGGAAGCACAACCCGCCCGCGATTTCGCTGATCGGTTGTGCGCGCGCGTGCGCGAGCTGGGCCTCGAAAACCCGGACGCGCCGGGGGACGGACTTACCATCAGTGTCGGTTATACCGTCGTCGTGCCGCATGCGGGCCTCGATGCCCAGGCGGTGGTCGCCGAGGCCGACGAAGCCCTGTTCGCCGCCAAGCATGCCGGCCGGGACCAGGCCTGCGAGGCGACTGCCCGGACACGTCGTCGGGCATCGTCGCCCCGGCATGCGCGACGCGGGCGCAGCCGATAGACGCGTAAGCCGGCAATAATCCGCGAATAAACGCGAAGACACACGAATAGGGCGAAAGATGGGCCGCTCGAAGGCTGGCTGGCCTGCTGTGGTCCATGCGCCATACGACCGCAATTGCTTGGCGTTGATCTGTGTAAGCTGTGTCGATCTGCGGACTTTTCCGGTCGGGAGGGCCAGCAAAGCCATCAATGATGTCGATCGCCCACCCGGGCCATCTCAATCAATCTGCGTAATCGGCGTAATCTGCGGATAAATGGCTTCTTGCGTATGTCTTAAATCCCGCTGCTTTTCTCAAGCAAGCAGGTTGTCCGCAAATGAACGCAAAGACACGCGAATAAGGCGAAAGATAAGCTTCGCGAAGGCTGGCTGGCCTGCTGTGGCCCATGCGCGATACGACCGCAATTGCTTGGCGTTGATCTGTGTGATCTACGTTGATCTGTGGACCTTTGGGTTCGGCCACGGTCAGCAAAGTCAACGCGTTAAGGCCGCCTGCCGGGGCCGCATCAATCAATCCGCGTAATCGGCGTAATCTGCGGATAGATGACTTCTTGCGTAGGTTGTCCGCAAATGAACGCAAAGACACGCAAATAACATAAAAGACGGATCGCTCGACACACGCTTGGTTTGCTGTTTGCGCCGCGTGTCTAGCTGTTTTCTTAACCCATAGCTGCCTTGCGTTCGCGTTTATTGGCGTGCATTCGCGGACTGTTTTTTCAGGTGGAAGACGAAAAACCGCAGATGTCGCCGTACCTGGGCCGACGTCGGCCTGCCGGGTCGTCGACGCCGCGGGCCGCGCTCGTTTCGCCTGCGCGAGCGCAGCCGGCGCGAACGTCGGCGCAGCGATTGAAAACAGCCGACCTTGTCAGCGGTTCTCATGCCGCACTAACGATTGTCGCGGAAGGCGTCGGTCGCCTCGAGCAGCGCATGGCGGTTGCCGGGCTCGAAAGCCGAATGGCCGGCATCGGGGGTGATGCGCAGGTCGGCCTCGGGCCAGGCGCGATGCAGGTCCCAGGCGTTGGCTAGCGGACAGACGACATCGTAGCGGCCGTGCACGATCACGCAGGGAATATCGCGAATACGGTCAATATTCTCGAGTAACTGATCGTCGCGCTCGAAAAAGCCGCCGTGCACGAAGTAGTGGCATTCGATACGCGCAAATGCCAGGGCAAAACGGCTCGCCGCGTTTGCGCTCAGGGCCTCGCTGCTGGCCTTGAGATAGCTCGTCGCGCCTTCCCATACCGACCAGTGACGCGCGGCGTCCAGCCGGGTCTGTTCGTCGTCGCTGGTGAGACGACGATAGTAGGCGCTGATCAAATCACCTCGTTCGCCGACCGGAATATGGTCGCGATAGGGCTCGAAGGCGTCCGGAAACAGGGCGTTTGCGCCCTGCTGGTAGAACCAGAGCATTTCAGCCCGCCGGAGCATGAAGATACCGCGCAGCACGAGTTCGCTGACCCGTTGCGGGTGGCTCTGTGCGTAGGTCAGCGCGAGCGTGGAGCCCCAGGAGCCGCCGAAGACCTGCCAGCGCTCGATGCCCAGATGTTCGCGCAGGCGTTCGATATCGGCGACCAGATGCCAGGTGGTGTTGTCGACCAGGTCGGCATGTGGCGTAGAACGCCCGCAGCCGCGCTGATCGAACAGCACGATGCGGTAATGCGCCGGGTCGAAAAAACGACGGCTGCTGGGACCGGCGCCGCCACCGGGCCCGCCATGCAGGAACACCACCGGCTTGCCCTGCGGGTTGCCGCACTGCTCATAGTAAAGGGTATGCCGGTCGTCCACGGACAGCTGGCCGCTGTCGTAGGGCGCGATTTCGGGATAGAGCGGGCGATAGTCGCTCGGATCGGTTATGGCGGGCATGAGTACGGCGCAATGAAATCCAGCCCACAGGCTATCATCGGCCCCCGCGTTGCGAGCCCGATCAGGGCATGAGTACCAGCGTGGTCGTCGCCGCCAGGCTCGATGCCACGGCCAATGCGAGCAGGGAGAGCGCCAGGCTCCAGCCGATGGTGGCCTGCCAGTTGTCGTAACCGGTCAGGCGCTGTACGAGCAGCGCGTTGGCCGAATAGGGCGTGCCGGCGATGGTCAGCCCCCAGCCGGAAACCATCGCGATGGCCAGGCCCAGCCCCGCGGCCTCGGGCCAGAGCCGGCTCGACAGCCCGCCCGCGAGGGTTACCAGAATCAGCGGATTCATCCCGATCAAGCCGCCGGCAAACAACACCCAGGGCAGGCCGAAGGCGATGGCGGGAAATGCCCAGTCGGGCAGGTCGAAATCGGTATCCAGCCCGGCGGCGACGAAGGCGCTCAGGGTCGCGCCGAGAAACGCCGAACCACAGATGATGGCCAGTTCGTTGCTGATGTTGTCCATGCGTGGCAGCCGTCGCTCACCGGGACTGGCAAGCAGGCCGATCGCGACAACCAGCAGACAACTACAGGTCACAGCCTGCGCATAGGCCAGCCCGAAAAGTGCCCGCGATGCGAAGGTACACACACAGATCAGGCCGATACAGGCGGCAAAGAACAGCCACGACGGCACGACGTGCGGCGGGCGCTGGCGGGCCTGGCCGGGCACCGGCGCGCTCTCGGGTTCACGAAAGAGTGTGCCGGTAATCAAGTAACCCGCGGCCAACGGAAAGGTCAGGCTCAACAGCTGCCAGCCGTGCAGGCCGGGCACCAGGGTGAGGGTGAGTACCACCGCGATCGACAACGGCGAACACACCGATGCCGAGCCAAAGCCGCGCAGCACCGCGCGCGCGGCATTGCGCGCGCCGCCGGAATCGCCGTAGTTGTAGATTTCGCGCCCGATGAGAGTCGAAACCACGCTCACCGAGCCAAAGTTCAACGGCATGGCAAGAAACAGCGTACCGAAGGTAATACTCAGATAGCGGGTGAGCGCGCGCCCGGCAAACAGGTGTTCCGAGATGATCGACAGATGCCGCGAACGCCCGAGCGCGTGCGATAGCAGCATGACCGCAACGACCAGGGCTGCCAGGCGTGTAATAGTCATCAGCCCGGCGCTGAGCAGCTCCGGCTCGACGAGCAGGGCGCCAACGATCGCCACCAGCACCGCGGACACGATCACCCGCGGTATCCGGTTCAGCCCTGGCCAGGCGAGCACGATCGCCAGTATCAGCGCGGGCGCGCCGACGAACCACGCCAGCCGCGGCAGGCCGAGCACGCCGGCGACCAGGGTGAGATAGACCAGCGCGCTGCGCAGGTTGTCGATGCGGCGAGCGTTCATCGTGGCCGTCGGCGCCCCGTGTTCACGCCGCGGGCAACAGCCGCGTGCCGGTCAAGGCCTGCACGTCTTCGAAGCTGTTGTCGCCGAACAGTTCTACCACCCGCGGTCCGTCTTCGGTGATTTCGATCACCGCCAGATCGGTGTAGATACGGCTGACCACGCCCGTGCCGGTCAACGGATAGGTACAGGCATCCAGGATCTTGGGCTCGCCGTCCTTGGTGGTGTGGCGCATGAGCACGTAGACGGTTTTTGCCCCCACCGATAGATCCATCGCACCGCCCACGGCCGGCGGATATTTTTCGTTGTCGGTGGCCCAGTTGGCGAGGTTGCCGTCCGCCGAGACCTGAAAGCCGCCCAGGACCGCGATATCCAGATGGCCGCCACGCATCATGGCGAACGAATCCGCGGTATCGAAATAACAGCCGCCCTTGATCAGGGTGACGTACTGTTTGGCCGCGTTGATCAGGTCCGGGTCTTCGGTGCCGGGCGCTGGCGTGGGGCCCACGCCGAGAATGCCGTTTTCGCTGTGATAGATCACCTCGCGGCCTTCCGGCACGTAGTTGGCGACCATCACCGGCATGCCGATGCCCAGATTCACATAGCTGCCATCGGGGATGTCCTGGGCCAGGCGCTCGGCCATTTGTGCGGGTTCGAGACGGGTCATACGATGCCCTCCTGTGCGACGACGCGATCAACGAAGATGCCGGGCGTAGCCACGCTCTCCGGATCGAGTTCGCCGAGTTCGACGATATGTTCGACTTCGGCGACAGTCAGATCGGCGGCCATCGCCATGACCGGATTGAAGTTGCGACCAGCCGTGTTGTAGGCGAGGTTGCCCCACTTGTCGCCCTTGTGGGCCTTGATCAAGGCCACGTCGGCCTTGAGCGGCGGCTCCAGCACATAGCCCACGCCGTCGATCTCGCGGGTTTCCTTGCCCTCGGCGAGCTTGGTGCCATAGCCGGTGGGGGTGAAGAAACCACCCAGGCCAGCCCCGGCAGCGCGCATGCGCTCGGCAAATGTGCCCTGGGGCATCAGTTCGAGTTCGATCGCGCCTTCTTCATAGAGTTTTTCGAACCAGACCGAACCCTGCGAGCGCGGATAAGTGCACACCACCTTGCGCACCAACCGGTCGCGCAGCAGTGTCGCGATACCGATTTCATGCGAACCGGCATTGTTGGAAATGATGGTGAGCTCGTTGGCACCGTGCAGGCGCAACGCCTCGATGAGTTCGAAGGGAATGCCCGAGCTGCCGAAACCGCCGATCATCACGGCATCGCCGCTCTTGATGCCGGCGATCGCTTCGCGCACGGACGCGACTCGCTTGTCTATCATGTTCTTATACCTTTCAGGAGGAAGCTTTCGCTTGTTGCGCGGCCTGTTCGGCTTGTTTGGCACGGGCCAGGCGTTGCGCATCCTTGGAACCCAGTCGCCCGCCGAGCACCGCATCGGCGATATAAACGCAGACGATGATCGCGATGCCCACCACATCCGACACCCGTTCCGGATAGATCAGGCCGGCGCCGGCCACCAGCACGATCAGCCGCATGACCGGATTGATCGCACCAACCCGGTAGAGATAGCCCTCGAGCGCGGCCGCGACCAGCCAGATGGCGGCCACCGCGGTCACCGTCGACAGCAGGATATGCACCAGATCGCCCTGCAGGATCAGCGCTGGATTGGTGACGAACAGGAAGGGCAACACAAACAGAATGCTGCCCAGGCGCATGGCATAGACGCCGGTACGCCCGGCGTTGGAGCCGGCCACGCCCGCGGCGGTGATCGCGGCCAGGGCGACCGGCGGGGTGATATAGGACAGCATGCCCCAGTAGAGAATGAACAGATGGCTGGCCAGCGGGTTCAGGCCCGCTTCCACCAGCGCCGGCGCCAGCAGAATCGACAGGAAGATATAGCAGGCGCTTACGGTCATGCCCATGCCCAGCACAAAGCTGGTAATCGCACCCGCGGCCAGCATCAACGGGATACTGCCGTCGGCATAGAGCAGCAGCTCGCGCGAGAAGGCACCGGCCACGCCGGTATACGACAGCCCGCCCACGACCAGGCCGATGCCGGCCAGAATCGAGACCAGACTGGCCACGCTGCTGGTGAGATTGAGCAGCAGGTATTGCATGCGTGCCCAGTTCAGCCGATGGCTGCGTTTGAATACCGCAATCACCAGCAAGATGATGGTCGCGTAGTAGGGCGCATAGGCGTCCAGACGCATGACCAGCAGCATGTAGATGAGCATCGCGAGGCTGAACAGGTAGGGCCAGCCCTGCTTGAGCGTATCGACCACGCGTGGGATTTCGGATTCCGGCATGCCGATGAGCCCGCGCCGCGCGGCGTAGGCATCGACCTGGAACAGCAGCGCCAGATAGAACAGCAGCGCGGGCAAAAAGGCCGCAACCATCACATCGGCATATGGCACGTTCAAAAACGACGCCATGATGAATGCCACCGCGCCCATGACGGGTGGCATGAGGGTACCGCCGGTCGACGCACAGGCTTCGATCGCGCCGGCGTAATGGGCCGGATAGCCCGACTTCTTCATGGTCGGAATCGTGATCGGGCCCGTAGTGAGGATATTCGAGATCACACTGCCCGACAGACTGCCCATGATGCCGCTCGAGAGCACCGCGACCTTGGCCGGGCCGCCGCGGCTGCGCCCCATCAGCGCCATGGCGAAATCCATGAAGAAATCGCCGCCGCCGGTCACCGTCAATGCCGCGCCGAAGACCACGAAGCCGATGATCAGATTGGCGACCACCTGCATGGGAATGCCGATCACCGATTCCACGCCCAGCACGTGAGCGCGCAGGGTTTCGCCAAAGCCGTACTGGGTACCCCAGAGAAAGCCGGGCATGTGATCGGCGAATAGCGGGTAACAGCCGAACAGCAGCGCTACGAGCACCAGAATCAGGCCGCCGCATCGACGCGTGCCTTCGAGAATGAGTGCCAGCATCACACCGGAGGCCACCGTGGCCTCGATCGGGGCGCTGAAATCCCAGCCCTGCTGGATGATCTCGAGGCCGTGCAGGCCCAGATAGACCGCGGGCACGATGGCGATCACGGCCAGCGCCCAGTCATACAACGGCACGCCGCTTTTGGCGCCGGACCAGGCCGGGAAGTAGAGGAAGGTCGCGGCCAGAAACAGGCCGATCAGGTAATAGAGAAACGAGTTGCCCAACGGCTGAAAGCCGAACAGACCCAGGGTGAAGGTCTGATTGATGGTGAGCAGCAGACCGAGGGTGCCCAGCGCCATGACGGTCCAGTAGGAGACACCGCGCAGGCGGCTGGCTTCCTTGTCCGTTTCCAGGCTGATCTCGGTGGCCGACGGCGTATTTGTGGCCATGGCGACCTCTTCGGAGTTCGGTGAACGTGAAACGAAAAACCGGCCGGCAAAAGGGCCGGCCGGTCGTGCTGCGGCGGCTATCGACTAGAGCGAGTCGATAGCCTGCTGCCGATAGTTGTCCCAGATCTTGGCAAAGGCTTCGTCGCTCTTGCCTTCGCCCTCGGCAACGGCCTTCTTCCAGGCGGCCTGCAGCGCTTCCAGACGGGCCAGGCGCTTGTCGTTCCAGGCCTGCATCTCGTCGGTCCAGATGCCTTTTTCCTTCAGGTACTTGATCGCACCCGGGTGAAACGGCACATCGATCGGCGGGGTGCCGGCCTTGTCCAGCTTCCAGCGGTTCATGACCGCCGTGCCGTCCTTGTACATCGGATAGGTTTCGTCGAACGCCTTGAGGTAGTTGTAGACGAAATCTTCATCCTGATCGGCGCGCACGGTGAGCACCGGATAGCGATAGGCGAAGATATTGACCGGGTTGTCTTCGCTCAGGCCGGCGCCGACCGTCTCGGTGTAGGGCTGGAGAAACGGTGCGATCTGGCGCAGACGGCCCCAGGCTTTCTTGTCGTCCGGGTCGACTTCCAGCCAGTGAATGCCGCGCGGCGATTCGGCCAGTTCATAGAGCTGGCTCGGCGTGGTGGTGGTGCAGGACGCGTCGGCCTTGCCCTGAGCCAGCGAGCTCATGGTGGCGTTATAGGTCGGGAACATGCGTGCATCGACATCGTCGCGCGTCAGCCCGGCCGCGCCCAGCAGGGCGTCGCACTTGAGGTTGATCGACGGGTTGCCGGCGACATAGGCAAAGCGCTTGCCCTTGAGGTCCTGCATGGTGCGGATATTGGCGTCCGCCGCGGTGAAGATACCGAACGAGGAGGGCCGGCCGGCCAGCGCACGGAGATCCTGCGGACCCCAGCGGCGATCGGCGAAATCCGCCACGCCTTCCGAGGCAAAGAAGGCTTCCGTCGCCAGATAGGCGACTTCGGCGCGCTTGGTCAGCAGCGGCTGCAGCCGGCCGATAGCCGAACCGGAGGGCTGGATACGAATACGGGTGCCGTACTTGCGTCCGAACGCATCGGCGATGGCGGAAGCTTCGGCATAGCCGGCAGAACCGACGTCGTAGGACGACCAGGTCATCGAACGCGGCAGATCCGGCGCACTGTCATCGGCGGCGATCGCGCCGCTTGCATGCGTCAGACCGAGAGCCGCGGTCACGAGCAGGGGTGAGAACGCGCGAAGCGTGGATTTCAGGCGCATGTAGTTTCTCCACTGATTATTGTTTCGTTCGCACGCGGCTCAGTCGTCGACCGAATCGCTGTGCGTGCTCGATGCGACTGCATAGCGAACATCTGGTCGCAAAGCGTATGCGTGCGTGGGCGCGTGGTCAACGCGAACCTGAAATGGAGCGTGTAACCCGCGCGGGACAAAATAACGAAATACAGGTTTGCGGACGTGCCCTGGTCGAATCGTCGATCGCAGTCGCTGTAAGCGCGCTAAAGGCCCGAGATGATTGGCCATGGTGGGGTTAAAGGCGGGAGCGATTGTCCATGTCGCAGGGCCGGTTCTATTGCTTAAATCATAGTTCTGTATAGGCAAGCACTATCTTCGCGACGAACATGCAGTTTATCGAAACGCAATTTTACTCTAGCGAACGAAGCCTTTGTCGGACCAAGTATTCACAGCAAACACAGGCTTTGCCGGCGGTGGCGGCGATGAATTTATAGGTGCTTCCGGGGGTGGAAGGTTATACCTTGGTATGAATTGGCCGATGCAATGGACCAGACAGGTCTAGCGCGCTAAAACAGCGGGTCGCAGGTCGGCGACAATGGTTACGGCGCGGGATTTGCAGCACCACTTCGCGACACGCGCCAGACCGTATTGCCCACGTCGTCGGCCACCAGCAGGTCACCGGCCGTATCGATCACGACCCCGACCGGCCGACCTTTGGCCTCGTCGTTCTGTATGAAGCCATCGAGAACGACCCGTGGCGCGCCGGCCGGTGCGCCGTTGTCGAATGGTACGAAGATCACGCGATAGCCACTACGCGGTTTGCGGTTCCAGGAACCGTGTTGGCCGACAAACATACCGTTGGCGAAGTCGCCCCCGAGCGCGTTGTCGCGGCTGTAATAAAGGCCCAGCGACGCAGTATGCGGGCCGAGCGCATAGTCGGGCTTGATCGCTTTCGCGACGAGCTCCGGCTTTTGCGGTTCGACGCGCGTATCGACGTGGTCGCCAAAGTAGCTGTACGGCCAGCCGTAGAAGCCGCCGTCCTCGACCGAGGTCATGTAGTCCGGTACCAGATCGCTTCCGATTTCGTCGCGTTCGTTGACCACCGTCCATAAGGTGTGTCCGCCGTCGGGCTGGGGTACGAAGGCCAGGCCGTTGGGATTGCGCAGGCCGCTGGCATAAATATCGTGTTCCGCGCTCTCCGGGTCGATCTCCCAGATCGCAGCGCGACCTTGCTCGGCTGCCATGCCGTTTTCGCCGATATTGCTGTTGGAACCCACGGTTGCATACAGCGTTGCGCCATCCGGGCTGGCGATGACGTTCTTGGTCCAATGGTGATTGATCGGTCCGGCCGGCAGTTTGACCAGTTCACGCCCCGGGGCGTCGATGCGGTCGGCACCGTCGGTGTAGTCGAAGGCCACCACTGCGTCGGTATTGGCGACATAGAGAGTGTGGTCGATAACGGTCATGCCGAACGGCGAAAACAGGTCGTCGAGGAATACGTGCTGCTCGTCTGCGCGGCCGTCGCCGTCGGTATCGCGCAGTAACGTGATTCGATCGGCACTGGGCACGCCGGCGCCGGCGCGTGCCATGACCTTCTTCTTCACCCAGCCGGTAAGCCCGGTGGCATCCTGCGGGCGCTTGGGTGCATTGCTTTCGGCGACGAGCACATCGCCATTTGGAAGTACGTAGAGCCAGCGTGGGTGGTCCAGCCCCTCGGCAAAGGCATTGACCGTCAGTCCAGGGCCGGGATTCGGTTTTTCGCCTTCGGCCCAGCGGTTGGCCTTAGCAATATTGACCGTCGGAATGAACGAACTTTCGGGCTCGGGCAGCGTGGGGTTCGGGCCCATGCCTTCTTCGACCGACAGGCGGGCTTCATGCCCGCAACCCGCGGCGACCAGGGTGGCGAAAGCGGCGATAAAGATACGGGAAAGCGCGGTGCGGGCCATGGCGTTACAGCGGCGAGGGTAACCGTCGTACTCTAGCGCAAGACCACACCGACCGTATCGGCTTGGAGCCTATTTCGGCTGCATGCGAATCCCGCCGTCCAAACGGATGGTGCTGCCGTTGAGCATGGTGTTTTCGATGATGTCGCGAGCCAGCCGTGCATATTCTTCCGGTTGGCCGAGGCGGGGCGGGAACGGCACCATCTTGCCCAGCGAATCGCGTACCTCCTCAGGCAGCTCGGCCATCATTGGGGTGTCGAAAATACCGGGCGCGATGGTCATCACACGAATGCCATGACGGGCGAGCTCGCGTGCGATCGGCAGGGTCATACTTACGATACCGCCCTTGGACGCAGAGTATGACGCCTGGCCAATCTGGCCCTCGAAGGCCGCGACCGAGGCGGTATTGATGATCACGCCGCGTTCGTCGTCGGCCTGGCCTTCGCCGGGGGCCATCGCTTCGGATGCCAGACGAATCATATTGAAGCTGCCGATCAGATTGATCTGGATGACCTTGGAAAAAGTCTCTAGATCGTGTGGGCCGTTCTTGCCGAGCACCTTCGACGGAATGCCGATACCGGCACAGTTGAGCAGCCCGTGCAACGCGCCGCCATGCTGGCGCGCGGCGGTTACCGCCGCCTTGCCATCTTCTTCGCGGGTGACATCGCAGTGAACGAAGCGTGCGGCATCGCCCAGCGCCTCGGCGGTTTGGTGCCCGGCGTTCGTATTGACGTCGGCAAGCACGACACGCGCACCGGCTTCAACCAGCATGCGCGCACTTGCTGCGCCCAGCCCGGAACCGCCGCCGGTGATCAGAAAACAGCGCTCGGTAATCTGCATGGCTTCTCCTCTCGAGTTGTTCTGGTTCGATGTTCTCGTACGAAAGCCTACCACCGGGCCAGCTGGTGGGTGCCACACCCCGGCAAGGTCACGCTGTTATCGCGGGTGCGTGCGCATATTCCCTGAGCGAAGGATTGCGGATAGCACCTCCCGATTGCCGGTGGTCCACTGAGTCGGCCGATTCGTCGTTTTCCGACACACAAGGATCTCATGAGCAAGAATCCACACACCGAGTCCAATCGCGGTCCCGCAAGCGCCAACCCCGAGCTCAAGCGCGATTCTAAGAGCAAGGATCTGGCACGCGACCGCATGGATGCCACCGATCAGGATCTGCGTACCAACCAGGGTGTACGCATCGCCGATAACCATAATCAGCTCAAGGCGGGCGAACGTGGTCCGACGTTGATGGAAGACTTCATCTTTCGCGAAAAGATGAACCACTTCGACAACGAGCGAATCCCCGAGCGTATCGTGCATGCACGCGGTGCCGCCGCTCACGGTTACTTCGAGCCTTACGAGAATGCCGCGCGGTACTCCAAGGCCGCGGTGTTTCGCGATGCCGTTACACCCGTGTTCACCCGCTTTTCCACCGTTCAAGGCTCACGCGGCTCGAACGATACGGTTCGGGATGTGCGTGGTTTCGCCACCAAGTTCTATACCTCGGAAGGCAACTGGGACCTGGTTGGCAACAACATGCCGGTATTCTTCATCCAGGACGCGATGAAGTTTCCCGACTTCGTGCATGCGGTCAAACCCGAGCCGCATAACGAAATCCCGCAGGGCCAGTCGGCGCACGACACGCTCTGGGATTTCGTCTCGCTGATGCCGGAAACCGCGCACATGATTCTGTGGACGATGTCCGACCGCGCGTTTCCGCGACATTATCGCTTCATGGAAGGCTTCGGCGTGCATACGTTCCGATTGGTCGATGCCGAGGGCAAATCACGCTTCGTCAAGTTCCATTGGAAACCGATCGCCGGTACTTGTTCGTTGATCTGGGACGAAGCCCAGTTGCTCTGGGGGCGCGACCCGGACTTCAACCGTCGCGAGATGTGGAAGGACATCCAGAACGGCGACGTGCTCGAATGGGAGCTCGGCATTCAGGTGGTCGAAGAAGAAGACGAGATGAGCTTCGACTACGACATACTCGATGCCACCAAGATCATTCCCGAGGAAGAAGTGCCGGTCGAGATGATTGGCAAACTCACCCTCAACCGCAACCCGGACAACTATTTCGCTGAAACCGAACAGGTGGCGTTCTCGCCCGGGCATATCGTGCCGGGTATCGATTTCAGCAACGACCCGCTGCTACAGGGCCGGCTGTTCTCGTATCTGGATACCCAGATGCTGCGTCTGGGCGGGCCGAATTTCCACGAGATTCCGATCAACCGTCCGGTCTGTCCGTTCGCCAACAACCAGCGCGATTCGATGCATCGCCAGACCATCAATACCGGTCAGGCCTCCTACGAGCCGAACTCGATCGATGGCGGGTATCCGAGCGAAACCGCGTCCGGCCCGGAACGTGGTGGTTTCGAATCGGTGAACGAAAAGGTCGACGCGCACAAGATTCGCGGGCGCAGTGATTCGTTCCAGGATCATTACTCGCAGGCGCGCCTGTTCTGGAACAGCCAGACGGATGTGGAAAAGGAACACATCATCCAGGCGTATACCTTCGAACTGTCCAAGGTCGAGCGTCCTTATATCCGCGAGCGCATCATTCAGTGGATGCTGCCCAATATCTCCATGGATCTCGCCCAGGCCGTCGGCGAAATGCACGGCGTGGAAGTACCGGACGGTCCCACTGCCTCGGAAGAGGAATATGGGCGTGGCCGTACCGAAAAATCCGAAGCACTGAGTCTGATGGCGCGTCTTCCCGGCGATATCAAGCACCGGAAGGTTGCGATTCTTGCCGCCGACGGCGTGGATGCCGGCAAAATCACCGAGCTCAAGGAGAAGCTCACCGAAGGCGGCGCGATGGCTTTCGTGATTGCCCCGAGCATGGCACCGCTCAAGGCCGCCAACGGCGAAACCATCGAGTCGGACGCGATGCTCAACGGCTTGCCGTCGGTGACCATGGATGCCGTGATCGTCGCGGGTGGCGAAGAAAGCATCAAGCGCCTGCGCAAATCGGGCTTGAGCCTGTATTACCTGCAAGAGGCCTACAAGCATCTCAAGGTGATTGCGGCCGTATCGCAGGGCAGTGAACTGATGGAAGCCGCCGGGCTCGATAGCAGCGAAGAAGGCGTCATCGTCGGCGAGCGCGTCGAGGATGTCTTTGGTGAGTTCTGCGAACACCTCGGCCAGCATCGCGTATGGGCACGCAACGACAAGGCCAACGAAATGCCGGCCTGATCGAACGTGCGTTGGACGATGTAAAGCAAGGTCCCGGTGGTTTTCTGCCGGGCCTTTTTTTGGCTGTCAGTCCCGGTCCGGCCAGCCGAAGCGGTCGAGATCCACCTTGCCGCCGATAAAAACCACCCCTTCTTCTTCGAGTCGCCGCCGCTGTGCCAGCGCGGCCGTGCTGGCAGCGGGCAACGAAATACGTCCCTGGGCGTTGATGACACGATGCCAGGGCAGACCCGAGGGGCATCGATGCATGGCGTAACCGACCTGTCGCGCCGCACGCGGGCGGCCGATCAAACGCGCGATACGTCCATAAGTGGTCACGCGGCCCGCTGGAATACGGCGTACCGCGTCGAACACGGCAGCGTAGGCATTGTCGGCGCCGGCTTGGCGGTCGTGTGAATCGGGCATATCAGTCGCGTGCGTCGGCTTTACAGGGTAGCGGCAGAGTGGCACAAAGACAGGAGCCCTTGACCAGATAACCACGAGCCCTGCTTATGAGTGAAGCCTATATCGTATCTGCGCTGCGTACTGCCGGCGGCCGCCGCGGTGGTCGATTGGCGGGTTGGCATCCGGTCGATCTGGCAGCCACGCTGATCGACGGTCTGGTCGCGCGTACCAAGGCGTCGCCCGAGACGGTAGACGACGTGATTCTGGGCTGTGTGGGCCAGGTGGGCGAACAGGCGGCCAATGTCGCCCGAAACGCCGTTCTCGCCTCGAGCCTGCCCGAGTCCGTGCCAGGCACGAGCGTGGATCGCCAGTGTGGCTCGTCCCAGCAGGCGCTGCATTTTGCGGCCCAGGCGGTTATGTCCGGTTCGATGGATATTGTGATTGCCGGGGGCGTGGAAAGCATGACGCGTGTGCCGATGGGGTCGCCGCTGACGCTGGCCAAGAAAGCCGATATGGGCATTTATATGAGTTCGGGGATTCGCCAACGCTATCCCCAAACCGAACTGTTCAGTCAGTTCGAGGGCGCGGAGATGGTCGCTGCGAAATATGGCATCGAGCGTGGCGCGCTGGACGAGTTCGCTCTGGAAAGCCACCAGCGTGCGATTCGCGCGACGCAGACCGGCGCTTTCGAGGACGAGATTCTTCCGGTGTCTGTTCTCGATCCGGAGTCCGGCGAACAGATTGTGCATACCGTTGACGAAGGCATACGTTTCGATGCAACGCTCGACTCCATAGCCGGCGTGAAGCTATTGGCAGAAAACGGGCGCATCTCGGCGGCGACCGCCAGTCAGATCTGCGACGGCGCAAGCGGCGTCATGGTAGTCAGCGAAGCCGGTCTCAAGCGTCTGGGAGTCGAGCCGTTGGCGCGTATTCATCATATGAGCGTGATGGGGCACGACCCGGTGATCATGCTCGAAGCGCCCTTGCCGGCGACCCATCGTGCGCTCGATCGTGCCGGCATGACGATCGATGATATCGATCTGTTCGAGGTCAACGAGGCGTTCGCGCCCATTCCGTTGGCGTGGCTGCAGTCGACAGGTGCCGATGCGCAGAAAATGAACGTCAATGGTGGCGCTATCGCGCTTGGCCATCCCCTGGGTGCGTCGGGTACCAAGCTCATGACGACACTCGTGCATGCGCTCAAGGCCCGCGCAGGGCGCTACGGGCTGCAAACGATGTGTGAAGGCGGCGGCATGGCTAACGTGACCATCATCGAACGGCTCTAGGCGATGTGCTGACACCGACTCGTTGAGTTGCGCCTGCGCGTGATTGGGTCGTGCACCGGACATATTGATTTCAATCAATGCCCGCAGCGCGCGGGAACCGCATAGTTCACATCATCTGTTGGGTGTGGAGCGGGCGCGATGCCGGGTTCGGTAATCGAGGCAATGCGGTGTCTGATACGAGCGCCGCATCGACTGTTTTTCCTGGGTGGCCTGTGCGCACTGCTTGCGGGCATGCTCTGGTGGGCGCCGGTTCTGATCATGCGCTGGGCCGGTGCGGCGAGCGTCTATCCGATACCGGCGATCTGGCTGCATGCCTGGCTTATGACCCTGGGTGTCTTTCCTTTTTTCGTCTTTGGTTTCCTGCTCACGGCACTACCGCGGTGGGTGGCTGCGCCGCCGATCAGTGCGTGGCTCTATCGAAGCATGGCCGCTGTTCTTTATGTCGGTTATGCGCTTACCGTCGCCGGGACCCTGCTCGGGTTGCCCCTTCTGATCGCGGGTCTCGCGCTGACCGGTATTGCGTGGGCGCTCGGCCTTGTCGCACTCATCCGGTGTCTTCTTGTGGCGCGGGCCGCGTCACTCATGCATGCGCGCTGGTCGATCATCGTCGCAGCGGTGGGGTGCATCGGCGTGCTCGGCGGGCTGGTCGCGCTTGCGGATGATAAACGGGCGCTATTCGCGGCGATGCCTTCGCTGTCGCTTTGGGGTTTCGTCGGGCCGATCGTATTCGTGGTAGCGCATCGTATGCTGCCGTTTTTTTCCGAGCCGATGATTGCCAACTACCGGCGCTACCAGCCACCCTGGAGTCCACCGCTGGTCGTCGCGCTCTCGCTCGGGCACGGCGTATTGGCCTTCAACGGCTATGGTGCCTGGCTTTTCGTGGTCGACCTGCCGCTGGCTTTCGTTACTGCGTGGCATGCCATTCGCTGGCGGGGCTGGGCGGCGTCGCATGTACCCTTGCTCTGGTCGCTGCATATGGCCTTCGCCTGGCTGCCGGTCGCGGCTTGCTTGTCGGCCATCCAGAGCCTGGCTCTTTTCGCGGGCTACGGCGCGGTACTGGGTCTTGCGCCCACGCACGCGCTGGGGATGGGCCTTGCCACGAGCATGGTGTTTGCCATGGTCACCCGGGTGAGCCTTGGTCATTCCGGCCGTAAACTGGAGATGGATAACCTCAGCGTGCTTTGTTTTCTGATTCTTCAATTGGCGGTAGTCGCACGCCTCATGGCCGAGGCGACCACCGGCAATGCGCGCTGGCTGTTTCTGTTCGTCGCCATCGGCGCCTGGTTCGAGGCGATATTGCCGTGGGCGATCCGTTACGGACGTATTTATTGCAGCCCGCGTGTCGACGGGCAGCCGGGCTGAGCGGGTCGAGGCGTGTCGATCGCGGCCTTGTATGTCGTACTGAAAACGCTGCACGTCGGCAGTGTGGTGCTGACGCTGACGTTGTTTGTCGTACGCGCTGCCTGGATGGTGTTTGCGCCGGCGAGGCTCGAACAACGCTGGGTGCGCGTGCTGCCACACTGTGTCGATACCGTCCTCCTGCTCAGTGCGCTGGGATTGGTCGTCCTGCTCGGCCAGTATCCCGGCGCCCAGCCGTGGCTGAGTGCCAAGGTGCTGGCGCTGCTCGCGTATATCGTGCTCGGCACGATCGGGCTCAAGCGCGGGCCGACGAAAGCGATCCGTAGCGCAGCCTGTATCGCTGCGCTCCTGGTCTTTGCCTATATCGTGAGCGTGGCGCTCAGCCATAACCCGTACGGCTTTTTCGCCTGAGCTGAACCACGCCCGTGGTCTGTTCGGTATCGCACCGAACACCGGCCATGGCGCCGCCGATGTCATTACGCTCGGCCACACCCATGCGCGCAAGCGATTGCCGTTGTCGTTAGAAGCGACGAACCAAGCCGGGCTCGTCTGGCTTGCTGACGCGCGCGCACGAAAGCGAACCAGCGCCGCAGTGCCGACGGTGTCGGCTTACGCCAGCCGATGGCGGTTGGCGATCGCCCCACGAATTTATAAAACGACAGCAAAAAGAATCGGGCGATTTCCGGGCGTTTGCGAAATAAGGAAAAGTCTTGATTTAGGTCAATGATTCGACATGCTTGGCTGAATTAATCTGGCGCGGCTCGGAAAGCATTTTTGCAGCCGGGCACGACAAAAAACATTTGTTCATCCGGGGCAGGTCATGCGTCAAACAACCCTTCCGTGGTTTCTACTCGTTAAATCTCTGGGGCTGGTCGTGGCCGCAGCCTTGTTCGCGACCATCGTGTACGCGGGGGTTGAAGTCGTGCGCTACTGGAATCTCATTGGTGTTTGAGATTCCTTTGTCAGGCGCGGTGAAAAGGTCTTGGGAGGCTGCATGACCAAAAGACAAAGTCGGCTGTTCTTTCTAATCAGCACAGCGTGTTTCTCGTTGATATTTCTCGCGCTGACACTGCATAGCCATACGCGATTCGGCGAACTGACCAACGTCGACAAGATGGATGCGCAGGTCATCGCCGGCAAGGATGTATGGCACAGCAACAACTGTATCAACTGTCATACGCTGCTTGGCGAGGGCGCCTACTACGCGCCCGATTTGACAAAAATAACCCAGCAGCGCGGTCATGCGTATTTGGCCGCGTTTCTGGCAAATCCATCGAAGTTCTACTCGGAGCAGCGGCATCGTCGGATCATGCCGAACCCTGAGCTGAGTGATAAGGAAATCGACGACGTGATCGCGTTTCTGGATTGGGTTTCGGAGATCGACAACCAGGGATGGCCGCCGCGCCCGATTCTGGTTTCCGGTGCAACCTTTCCGGGTACGAACGGCACCCGGGTAACGGACGCCGATACGCCCTCGCAGGATATGCCCGAGGGGGCCGCTGCCGGTGAACAGCTGTTCAGTGAGCCCAACATCGGCTGTAGCGGCTGTCATTCGATTGCGCCCGGCGTGGATCTGGCTGGCCCGTCGCTGGCCGGTGTCGGTGAGCGCGCGCGTCAGACCGTGGTTGATGACGGTTATACCGGTAGCGCGGACACGGCTGCGGGCTATCTGCGCGAGTCGATTATCGCGCCCAGTGCCCATCTCGTTGGAGGGGATCGCTTTTCGGCGAACGGCACATCCTTCATGCCGACCAACTACGGCAAAGACCTTGATAGCGATCAGATCGATGCGCTGGTCGATTACCTCAGCACTCTGAAGTAGGGAGAGATTTCATGCGTTTTCGTTCTCAGCGCGTTGCGTACTGGTATTTCGCCGTTGCCCTTTGCCTGTTTGGGCTGCAACTGGTCATGGGGCTACTCATGGCAGCGAAGTATCTCGGCCCGGATCCGCTCATTGGCCTGATTCCGTTCGATGTCGCCAAGGCGATGCATACGAACCTGCTTATCGTATGGGTCTTGGCCGGTTTCATGGGCGGCACATACTATGTGGTGGCCGAGGAGTCGCGTGCCGAGCTTTATAGTGAGCGTCTGGCCTATATACAGCTGATTGCCTGGACGCTCATGGGCGCGACGGCGATCGTGGGCTACATGCTGGGCTGGACCGCGGGTATCAAGATGCTCGAACAGCCCTATCCCCTGAAACTCGTGATCGTTGCGGTCATGCTGCTGTTCTTCTTCAACATTTTCATGACGATCCGCAAGGCGGGCCGCTGGACTCTGACCGAGGGGGTGTTGATCGCGGGTCTTGTATTGGCGGCGTTGCTCTATCTGCCAGCGCTGTTGCCCTACGACAATTACACGGTCGAGACCTTCTATCGCTGGTGGACCATCCACCTGTGGGTCGAGGGCGTCTGGGAGATGATTCAGGGTTCGATGCTGGCGTTTCTGCTGGTGCGTCTATCCGGCGCGGATCGCGAAGTCATGGAGAAGTGGCTGTACGTGATCGTGGGCCTTGTATTCATGGCGGGCATTCTCGGCACGGCCCACCATTATTACTGGACCGGCGTGCCGGGCTACTGGCTGCCGATCGGCGGCTTTTTCAGCGCGCTCGAGCCGGTCGCGCTCGTGGGCATGGCCATTTATGCCTATGCGGCCATGCGTCGCTCGGGCGCCGCGCACCCGAATACGCTGGCTGTACACTGGACGATCGGCAGCGCAGTATTCACGTTGTTCGGCGCCGGTTTGCTGGGTCTGGCGCATACCTGGCCGTCGATCAATAAATGGACACACGGTACGTTGATCACCGCCATGCACGGGCACGCGGCGTTCTATGGTGCGTACGCGATGATCGTATTGGCGATGATCAGCTACACGCGGCCGTATCTGACCGAAAACAATCCCGAAAGAGGACAGAGCCTCGGTTTCTGGGCGTTCTGGCTGCAGATCGCGGGCATGTTCGGCATGACGCTGTCGTTCGCTACCGCGGGCATCGGGCAGGTGTATCTGGAGCGTGTAATGGGCCTGGGCTATCTGGATACCCAGCTCAAGATACAGATTCATTTCGTTATGCTCGTGGCGACCAGTTCACTCTTTGCCATCGGCGTCATACTCTATATCGTCGACTTCTTCCGCTTTGCGCCGACTCGTGTCCCCGCGCCGCATGACAGTGCCAATGCATCACGCCATGCGCCGGGTACGGTATGAGTCAGGCGATGGCTGCAGACACGCCCGCGCCGTACTACGCGGGTTCGGCTGAAGAGGTCGCGCTCTTCGAGCATTGCCATGCCCAGCAACTGGCGGTGATGCTCAAGGGGCCGACCGGATGCGGCAAAACGCGCTTTGTCGAGCATATGGCCTGGCGGTTGAATCGCCCGTTGATCACGGTCGCCTGCCACGATGATCTGTCGGTAAGCGATCTGGTGGGGCGGTTTCTGGTACGTGGCGATACCACGGTCTGGCAGGACGGGCCGTTGACCCGGGCGGTGCGTGAAGGCGCGATCTGTTATCTCGACGAAATCGTCGAGGCACGCCAGGACACGGTGGTCGTCATTCATTCGCTCACCGATCATCGGCGGCTGCTGCCGATCGACAAGACCGGTGAGACGTTGGTGGCGGCGCCGGGTTTTCAGCTGGTCGTGTCGTACAACCCCGGTTATCAGCACGCGCTCAAGGATTTCAAGCCCAGCACGCGGCAGCGCTTCGTCGCGCTTGAATTCGATTTTCCCGCGTTTGAACGAGAAACCGAAATCGTGGCGCATGAGGCCGAGGTGGCGCGGTCGACGGCGCATAGTCTTGTGGAGCTGGCCGGGCGCATGCGCCGGCTCGAGGATCGCGGCCTGGCCGAAGTACCCAGTACGCGGCTGCTCGTGGCTACAGCCCGCCTGATCGCGTGCGGAATCGAGCCCCGAGCAGCTTGCCGCGTAGCGCTGATCGCGCCTCTGACCGACGATCCGGAAGTCGCCGGAGCGCTCGCCGACCTGGTCGACGTCGCGCTCGTTTAGGCGGCGACCCGGGCCATGGCAGAACCGGAAGGCGTACTCATCGACGCAGCGCAGTGGCTGGTCAACCGGCTGCGCCCGCTGCCTGGCCAGGCTGATGTCCCGGCTGTTGAACTTCTCGCATCCCATCAGCGCCGTCTCGCGCTGTTGCTTGAAAGCCTGTTCGTGCCCGAGTTGCCGATACGCGTGGCGCAGCCGCCGTCGCCGCCGAGACTCATCGAGCGCGTCGTACGGCGTTTGCCGCGCGCCCATGTCGACACGCGCGCGTTGCCCGGCACGGATGGATGCGCGATCTATCTGCCGCCGCGGCTCAGTGGTTATGGCGCGCGCACGCAACGACTGTATCGGGTGATGGCGTTGCATCAGGCGATTCGAGCGCGTCGCCTCGGCGACTGGACCCTGCCACGCGCTACAGCCTTGCAGCACGACCTGTTCTGCCTCTACGAAGCCGCCGCCGCGGACCTGACACTGCGAACCACTCTGCCCGGCACGGTACGCGATCTGGATTTGCTGCATGCCTGTGCCATGGAACAACGCCGTGGCCTGCGTTATCGGTCCGCGGTACAACAGCGGCTGGAGACATGGCGTTCGCAGGCGCAGGAGCGCAGGCAATGGGACGAGGCCGGCGCGAGTACGCACGCCTCGGATTCGTGGTCGCGTGCGCTCGACGACGCAGCACGACTGGATACCTCAGGTGCCGAATACAGTCCGCTGCCGCGCGATTGGTGGTGGGGCCGTGTGCTGCCTGCATCGAATGGGTCGACGCAACTTGGAGATCATGGCGCGTGCGCACCGGCAGGTACCGAGCGGGTGGCAACGCTCGAGCGAACACCGGAAATTCGTGGCCGCGAGGACGACGAAGACGATACGTCGCCCGGGCCATGGATGATTCAGACCGACGATCCCCACGAGCACGCCGAAGATCCGCAAGGACTTCGCCGGCCCGCGGATAATGACGATGAAAGCGAACCCGAAGCACTTTCGGAATCCGTGGCTGAATTGCCCCGCGCCCGCCAGGTGACAAGTCCCGATCCGGTACGTGAGATCCTGCTCGCCGACGAATCGGCGGCGCCGGTAAAAAAACCCGCTTCGGCACAGCGCCGTCGTAGCGGGGGCACGCCGTATCCGGAATGGGATTATCGCGCCGGTCGCTACCGTGAAAACGCCGCCATCGTACACAGCAAGGCCGTCGAGCTCGGGGATACGGAGTGGGCGACTGCGCTCATGCGCCGTCGTCGGGCGCTATTAGCCGATGTACGGCGCCAATTCCAGAAGCTGCGGGCGCAGCGGCAATGGCAAAGACGCCAGCCGGACGGCGAGCTCGTGGATATCGATGCCCTGGTCATGGCATACGCCGAGCGCCGTGCCGGCGCTACAGCGGACGACCATGTCTATCAGCGTTCAATCGCCGCGCGTAGAGATGTGGCGATCATGTTATTGGTGGATATCAGCGGCTCCACCGATGCGTGGGTCGATGCGCACTGGCGCATCATCGACGTCGAGAAAGAGGCGCTGCTCGTTGTTTCCGAGGCATTGAAGGCGCTCGGCGATGCCCACGCCATATACGTGTTCTCCGGCGAAACCGCCTCGCAGGTCTGTGTCGATCGCGTACGCGGTTTCGATGATCGCGAAAGCGAACCAGCACGGCGACGTATCGCGGCGCTGGCCCCGCAGCGCTTTACCCGTACGGGGCCTGCGATCCGCCACGCAACAGCGCTGCTCGCGCGTCGCAAAGAGCGTAAACGTCTTCTGCTGGTCATCTCGGACGGCAAGCCCAACGATGCAGATGGTTACGAAGGCCGCTACGGCGTCGAAGATACCCGCCAGGCCGTGCGCGAGGCGCGCAGCGATGATATCCAGACCTTCTGCATCACTGTCGACCGTCAGGCGCCCGGCTATATGCCCGCGGTATTCGGTGTCGACGGCTACACCGTATTGCGCAATCCGGCGCACCTGGCATACCGGCTCGTACATGTTCTGCGCCGAATGCTCGAGTGACCGAAAGCGCAGGTTACAACCGTTACCGGAAAGTTCGGTTCGGTCTTGATCGATATCAAAGCTCGCTTGCCTTGCGCTACCTATCCTCGCGTTATCGATAACGGGTAGCCAGGGAGAGCTCCTATGAAAATGAGGCGTTGGATCAGTGTATTGGGGGTGTTGCTGCTAGGGGGCTTCATGTCCGTAGCGACGGCATCACAAACGAATATCGCCGATGGCGTTGGATTGAAGCCGGATGTCTCGATCACCCTGAAGACGGGCATCGGCGAAGAGGGTATGTACTTTCAGGGCGTGGGCGGCAAGATCGATGGCCGTATCAATCCGCAGATCAAGGTACCGGAAGGCGCGGTCGTACAGCTGACGCTGATAAATGGCGACGGAGCGATGCACGATGTCGCCATTCCCGAGCTGAATGTGAAGTCGGATCAAGTGGTGGGCCGGGATTCGAGTTCGGTATTCGTATTCCGTGCCAGTGAAGTGGGCGAATTCGCCTACTTCTGCACCATCCCCGGCCATCGCGCGGCTGGCATGGAAGGCAAGCTGATCATCGGCGACAGCCAAGCCAGTGATGAAACCGGCACGGTCGACGATATCAGCCGCGACCCGGCCGATGTGCCCGACCCGATCGGCGAACGCGGTCCCAAGACCGTGAGCGTCGAGATGCAGACGGTGGAAAAGCAGGCGCGGCTTGCGGACGGCACGAGCTACCGTTACTGGACATTCGACGGTCAGGTGCCCGGCCCGCTGCTGCGTGTGCGAGAGGGCGATACCGTCGACCTGACGCTCAGCAACGCCAAGGACAGCACGATGATCCATTCGGTGGATTTTCACGCGGTCACGGGCCCGGGTGGTGGCGCGACCGTACTTCAGGTACCGCCGGGCGCCGAGAAAAGTCTGTCGTTCAAGGCCATCAAACCCGGTCTGTATGTTTACCACTGTGCGACGCCGATGGTGGCGCATCACATTGCTAACGGGATGTACGGCATGATTCTGGTCGAACCGGAAGGCGGGCTGCCGCCAGTCGACCACGAGTTCTATGTGATGCAGGGCGAGATCTACACCACGCAGGCTTATGGCCAGCATGGCGAGCTATCGTTCGATGTGCGCAAGTTGCTTGATGAAAAACCGGAATACTATGTATTCAACGGTGCCGTCGGCGCCCTGACCGATCAGCACCCGCTGACCGCGAAGGTCGGTGAAACCGTGCGCATCTACTTCGGTGTCGGCGGTCCGAATGCGACATCCTCATTCCACGTCATTGGTGAGATGTTCGACAAGGCCTATGCATGGGGTGGCACGACCAGTGCACCGGCTGAGCATGTTCAGACCATCAGCGTACCGCCGGGCGGTGCCACGATCGTCGACTTCGAACTGGAAGTGCCTGGCAAGTATGTGCTTGTCGACCATGCGCTGAGCCGCATGGAGCGAGGACTGGCTGGCTTTCTGAAAGTCGAAGGCGAGGACGTACCGGAAATCTACAATCCGGGCGGTGGTTGAGCACACGTTTGCTCCAAGCAACAAAGCCGGCGCTTATCGCGCCGGCTTTTTTTTCGTTACAAGGCGCGTTCAGATCAGTCGGTACGAGCGAATATGCCCGCGTACCGCCACGAGCGCTTGTAGACGGAACGCCAGCGCCGGTGGTATGGCGGTGTTTGCCCCCGGGCCGAGCGATTGTTCGACGCCCAGGGTCGGGATATGAAGCAATGCGGAGCCAGCCTCGATCTCGATTTCTTGCCAGTAGCCGTGTGGCGCGCCGTTATAGGGCAGTATGCCGTTGTGGGCGTCGTCCGGTGCGAGCGCGAACTCGTGGTCCGGCGGGCAATGTTCGAGTATCCGAGCGGGCCATTCCAGACGGTCGCAGCGCAGGCAATCGAACGATCGACCCAACCAGGAGGCGCGCCCGGCCGCGTGTACGACCCAGGGCCGGTTTATGAACGGCGGGCGGTGACGAACGTGTCGGTTATGGCCACAGGCCAGCCGCGCAGCCCAGTCGCCTTCATCGTCGCGGCCAAAACCGAGAATATTGCGCTGCATTCGATCTCCATAAAAAAGGCCACGCGACAACCGCCGCGTGGCCCCAATGCGATGATCGCAGCTCGCTTACTTGACGATCAGCTTGCCGTGCATCATCGAGCTGTGGCCCGGGAAGGTGCAGTAGTAGCTGTAGTCGCCACCGGCTTCAAGATCCGCGGTCTTGAAGGTCACGCTCGAGCTCTCACCGCCGCCGATCAGATCGGTATGGGCGATGATCTTGTCGTCGTCGGGCAGATATTCGTTGTCCAGGCCGGCCTGCATGCCTTCGGATGTGATGGCCTGCTTGTCGGCTTCCTTGGACAGCACCCAGTTGTGACCCATCTGGGCCACGGGCATCTTGCCGGTATGCTCAAGGGTGAGGGTGACTTCGTCGCAGTCGGCGGGGACCACGAGTTCGGATTTGTTGAACTGCATCTGGTCGTTACCGCTGATCGACAGCTCGCAGCTATCGGCAGCAGCCGCCGGGCCGGCCATGAATACGGCACCGACCGCGGTCAGCGCGCTTGCAGCCAGAAGTTTCTTCATCATTGTCGTTTCCTTTTACAGGTTGGGGAACGGGTTGTGCCGGCGCGAATACGCGCCGAACGTAGGCTTAGAGTATGGTTCCGTCCGGCCCGCACAGGCCGAACATGTTGAGATATCCCCCTTCGGGGGCGTGATGCATTAGCCAGGGCATGAGGGCGGTTAGCAAACCGAGCAGAACAACGAATGCACCGCCAGCACGTCGGAACGTTGGCCGACGCGTAAGCCGTTGCAGGCGCGAGGCCGCCGTGCCGGTGGCAATGAGGGCCGGTGCCGTGCCCAGCCCGAAGGCCAGCATCAGCCCCGCGCCTTGCAGGCTGCCGCCGCTGAAGGTGGCGGCCACGAGAATCGAATAGACGAGTCCGCAGGGTAGCCAGCCCCACAGGCCGCCCAGCAGCAAGGCCGGTAGTGCGCCCCGCCGGCCGATCAAGGAGCGGGCGGCTGGTGAAATGCGATGCCACAGGCGGAAGCCGAGATTCTCGATCGGCCGCAGCAAGCGCCAGTTCAACGCGATCTGGAGACCGATCGCGACAAGCATCGCGCCGGCTACGGCTCGCAGAATCACGATCAACAGCTGGGGATCGAGCAGCTGGCCGAGGCCGACGCCAAGGCCACCGGCCAGCGCGCCGGCAATCGCATAGCTCGTGATACGGCCGGTGTTGTAGAGCAACGCCGATACGATGGGACGACGTCGGCTTTGTGCGCCGAAGGTGATCGCGATGCCGCCGCACATGGCTATACAGTGCGAACTACCGACCAGGCCGGCAATCAGGGCGGCCGCGAACGTCAGTCCGTCTGCGTTCACGGGGGTGGCTCCGCCGAGTGTCGGTCCTCGTTCTGTTCCCGCGCGTCGTCGGCATCAGCGCGGGCATTCGGGGGACGCTTGTGCTCTTCGGGCGCGTGAGGCCAGTCGTCGTCATCGAGCAGAATGCGATACGCGGGACTATCCATATCGTCGAATTGGCCGTCGCCCACCGCCCAGAAAAAAGCCCAGACGGCAACGCCGACCAGCAGCAACGTCAATGGCAACAGCACGAGTACGATGGTCATGTCGACACCGCGGGCGTCGACGCCGGAGCGAGCGACGCGCCTGTAAGCACCGGCTCATAATGATCGGCACGCGCCAGACGGGCCGCGTTGGCGACGACCAGCAGTGAGCTGGCCGACATGCCCAACGCCGCCATCCAGGGTTGGACAAGACCGCCGGCGGCCAATGGCAGGGCGACGAGGTTGTAACAGGCGGCCCAGGCAAGGTTCTGATGGATGACGCGCATCGTACGACGCGCCATGCGCACGCCGGACGCGAGATCGGCGAGCTGTGCGCGCGTGAGCAGCATGTCCGCCTTCGCCTGAGCGAGTACGGAGCCGCTGCCCATGGCCACGGACACATCGGCCCCGCCCAGCACGGGTGCGTCATTGATGCCGTCGCCCACCATCACAACGCGTTTGCCTTCGCTTTGCAGTGTGCGCAGTCGGGCGAGCTTGTCTTCCGGCGTCATACGTGCGCGCCAGTCGTCGATCCCCATGCGCTTGGCCATTGCTTCGACCGCGCCGGGGCTGTCGCCGCTGGCGATTTCCAGCGTCAGGCCGAGTTCGCGCAGCGCGGCCAGGGACGCCTGTACCTGCGGCCGTGGCGTATCCTCGAGCACGAATCGGGCGACGGGGCGGGTGTCGATTTCCAGCACGACCGGTGTGCCGCCATCCGTCGCGTCTTCGCTCACGCCCAGCCAGGCCGGTTGCCCCAGCCGCAGATGGTGGCCCGCCAGGTTGCCTTCGATTCCCTGGCCGGCATGCTCGCGTACGTCGGTCGCTGTCAGGCTGTCGTCGGCATCGTCGCGGAATGCCTGAGCGATCGGATGGGCCGAATGCGCCTGTAGCGCGGCGGCCATTCGTCGGCATGTGTCGGCATTGTAATCCGTCGTTAGGCATTCGACGCGTTCGATACCCAGGCGCGCTTGGGTGAGCGTGCCGGTCTTGTCGAGAATCAGGTGATCTGCGTTGGCCAGCGTCTGTAGCGAGCCGGCGCGGGCCACGAGCAGCCCGCGGCGTGCCAGCGAGGCCGTGCCGGCAACAAACGCGGTCGGTGTGGCAAGCGACAAGGCGCAAGGGCACGTCACGACAAGCACGGCGAGTACGATCGGCAGAGTTTGTTCCGGCGCGACCTGCCACCAATAGAAGCCGGTTACGGTGGCCAGTACGAGTACGGCCGAGACGAATATGCCAGCGATCCGGTCGGCGAGCAGGGCCAAACGCGGGCGTTCGCTCTGGGCGCGTTCGAGCAAACGGACGATGCCGGCGACCAGGGTGTTCTGGCCGACACGCTCGATTTCGATGTCGACGCTCGACGTCAGGTTGAGGCTGCCTGCGATCGCGTTTTCGGCGGTACCGTGGGCCGCCGGCATGAACTCGCCGGACAGAAGCGATTCGTCGAATGTGCTTTCCCCGGCGATGATTCGGCCGTCGCCGGGTACGATCGTGCCTGCAGGTACGCGCACGTGATCGCCGGCACTCAATTCTGCAAGAGCGACCGTTTCGGTCTCGCCGTGCGTGGTGATACGGCGGGCGGTGGCTGGCAGGGCGCGTGCGCTATCGCCGGTCGCCAGCGCGGCGCGATGACGCGAACTCATTTCGAGAAAACGTGCCGTGGTGAGGAAGAACACGAACATCGTGACCGAGTCGAAATAGATCTCGCCGCCGGTAAAGAAGTGGTAGACGCTCGCGACATAGGCACCGCCGATCGCCAGACTCACCGGCACATCCATCCCAGGCCGACGTGCGCGCAGGTCGCGCCAGGCACCGCGTAGAAAGGGGGTGCCCGAATACAACAATACGGGGGTGGCCACGAGCAAACTCACGCCGCGCAGGAACAGCGCGATGTCGGCATCCATATCGTCGTAGATCGCCCCGGCATAGAGGGCAACCGCATACATCATCACCTGCATCATGCCCAGGCCCGCCACGATCAAACGCTTGAGAGCGGCACGCCGCTCGCGGGTGAACATCGGGACGGCTTGATCGGCGCCGAGCAGGTGTGGCCGGTAGCCCAGATGGGCGATACGACGCAGGAGGGTGGACAGGGCGGTTTCGTCTGCACGCCAGCGCAGGATCGCGCGGCCGGTTGCGGGGTTGACCTGAATATGGTCAACGCCGTCGTCATCTATGAGTACGCGCTCGATTAACCAGCTGCAGGCCGCGCAGGTGATGTTTTCCAGCAGGAGAACGGCTTCGTACGTGGCGTCGCTAACCTCGCGTACGTAGCTTTCGAGAACGCTGTCGCGATCGTAGGCGTTCCATTCATCGTCGTGCGCGGCTAGCTGGGCGTCGGGCGTGGGCGCGTATTCGCTACGAAAACGATAAAACTCGCCCAACCCGCCTTCATCGATCAGACGGGCGACCGCTTCACAGCCGGCACAACACATGGGTTGTTCGACGCCGGCGATCATCACGCGTCGTACCGGCCCCTTTGGCAACGCTTCGCCACAGTGATAGCACTGGCCAGCCGCGTCGCTCATGGGTTATTTGTTCCGTGCGCGGGGCGCGAGCGCGACGCTCGCCTGTGGGCCGATCAGGCGCCCGGTGATAGTCCACGAGCCATCGGCGGGAGACAACCGCAATTCACGTGCGCCGACGATGCGCGTTGGGGTGCTGCCGCGATAGATCCCGGCGCTGTTGCGCTTTAGCTCGATGACATGATCAGCGGTGGCCTGCGTGGCGTGCACCAGGGCCAGCCTAAGCGTTTCAGGCGCCGAGTCGAAGCCGTCCACGCGAACGCTGACAGCGCCCGAATCGCGATCGACATGCGCATTTGCGCTGATGCCCAGGCGTTCGGCTGCGTGGCGTGCGCTCTGATCTTCGGTGTAGGTCAGGCCTACCTTGGCATAGTCTTCTACCACCAAATCCGGCGGGCCGGCCATGGTGGTGATGATGACCGCCCAGAACACCACCGACGCGGCCGGGGGCGCCATCAGGGCCCAGGGCCAGACGTGGCGATACCAGGGGCGAACGGTTTGCGTCATCGACATGGTATTCACCGGTTGATCGGCATATGAAAGCGGGTTGTCTCGGTCACCGATGTGCTGCCATCGACACTGTAGGCGCGCAGCACGATGTCGTGGCCGCCGCCTTGGACTTTGCGGCTGTCGACGCTAACACGCGCCGGCAGGTTGCGGACTTCGCCGGGCGCGACACGGACGCGTTCCGGGTCGGTCTCGATGGAATATGCGTTATTGTTTGCGACTTCCACACGGAATACACGAGGCTCCTGGCTCATGTTCATGAGCTTGATTCCGTAGACGTTTTCGACATGGGTATCGTCGATGACCCGATACAGCGCGTTACGGTCGGGCAGGATATCCATACGCAGCGAGCTGCGCATTCCGATGCCGAGCACGAACGCTGCGGCCAGCACGACCAGCAGGGCGGCATAGATGAGCACGCGCGGGCGAAGCAGCGAGGAGCGCTTGCCTTCGAGTGCGTTTTCGCTGGTATAGCGAATGAGTCCGCGCGGATAGTTCATGCGATCCATAACGGTATCGCAGGCGTCGGCACAAGCACCGCAGTTGATGCACTCGTATTGCAGGCCGTCGCGGATATCGATACCGGTGGGGCAGACTTGGACGCACATGGTGCAGTCGATACAGTCGCCCAGTCCAAGCGCGCTCGGCTCGGCGCCGCGCTTGCGTGGACCGCGGGGTTCGCCGCGATTCGGATCGTAGGACACCGTATAGGTGTCGCGATCGAACATCGCGCTCTGAAAGCGTGCGTACGGGCACATGTAAAGACATACGTTTTCACGCAGAAAGCCCGCGTTGCCCCAGGTCGCGAAACCATAGAACAGCGTCCAGAAAACTTCCCAGCCACCCACGTCCAGGGTGAGAAAACGTGCGCCCAGATCGGTAATGGGCGTGAAAAAGCCGACGAAGGTAAACCCCGTCCATAACCCGAGCACTACCCAGATCGTGTGTTTGGCGGTCTTGCGCCATATCTTGTTGGCATTCCAGGGGCCGCGGTCGAGCTTGATACGGCGCATGCGGTCGCCTTCGATCTTGCTTTCGACCCAGAGGAACACTTCGGTCCAGACCGTCTGGGGGCAGGCATAGCCGCACCACACGCGGCCGACCACGGCGGTCACGAAGAATAGACCCAACGCGCAGATTACGAGCAGCAGGGTCAGGTAAATGAAATCCTGGGGCCAGAACGTCAGGCCAAGGATATGGAACTGGCGTGCTGGCAGATCGAACAGGACGGCTTGGCGTCCGTTCCAGGAGATCCACGGCAACAGATAGAACAGGCCCAGCAGTACGAAGACCGCAATCGTGCGCAGACGCTGGTAGAAGCCGTTGATTTCGCGCGGATAGGTCTTCGCACGCGACTGGTACATGCTGATGGGCTGTACCGGCGCGGCTTCGGCCGATGCGCCTTTACGGTGGCTGCGATGCGTCTGCTGGCGACTAGTCATTTCGTATCACGTGGCGTGGGGTCGGGGCGTGGCGTGCGCGGACGCCGTAGCAGCAGCGTGGTGAGCACGCTGGAGGCTACGCCGATTGCCCAGAACATCAGAAAGCCGATGGCATAACCGGCTTCACGGTTGAGCTGGATATCCGGCAACGTCTGCATACGCAGCGTTGCCGGATCGATGTTGGCGAAGAAGACGATCGAACCGATGCCGGCGACAAGAAACGCCGGCCAGAGTGTCGCCCCCCACACGTGTATACGGCGGCGGGTGTCACGCTTGTAGTACGTCGTATTCTTCATGGCATCCCTATTGGCTTTCGCTGGCGTCCGGCGTGGCCGCAGCGCCGTTCGGGTGCGACAGGCTGTAGACATAAGCCGCGAGCACGTGCACTCGATCCTCACCGAGCAGGTCGGCATGTGCCGGCATCTGGTTGCTTCGACCGTTGGCCACGATATCGCGGATGTTTTCGATCGAACCGCCGTGTAGCCAGGTCTCGTCGGTGAGATTGGGGGCGCCGATCGCCTGATTGCCGGTGCCATCCATGCCGTGACAGCCCACGCAGGTCGCAGCGAAGCGTTCCTTGCCCGCCTCGACGAGATCCGGGTTTTCCGGCGTACGGCCGTTGAGCTGGTATACGTAGGCCGCCACTTCCTTGACACCGTCTTCGCCGAGTACCGGCTTCCAGCCCGGCATCATACCGTTGCGCCCACCCAGGATCGTGCGTTCGATATTTTCCGGTGAACCACCGTAGAGCCAGTCGTTGTCGGTCAGGTTCGGATAACCGGTGGCACCACGTGCGTCCGAGCCGTGACACACAGCGCAGTTATTGGCGAACAGGCGGCGGCCGGTGTCCATGGCGTCGCCGTTCTCGGCGAGTTGCGGGATCGGCGTTGCCGCGTATTCGGCATATAACGGCGCCACCCGCTCTTCGGCGGCAGCGACCTCTTGTTCGTAGGCATCGTACTGGCTCCAGCCGAGCACGCCGGCGAACTTGCCCAGCCCCGGGTAGAGCACCAGATAACCCAGCGCGAAGATGATGGTCAGGTAGAACAGCCACAGCCACCAGCGCGGCATCGGCTTGTTGTACTCGGTCAGGTCACCGTCCCAGACATGGCCGGTGGTTTCCTCCGCCGATGCCTCGCCGGCCCGCGGCTTGGCGGTCCAGCGAATCAGCAGCCAGCAACCGGCGATATTCGCCAGCGCCAGAACGATGATGAACAGACTCCAGAAATTATTCATGACCGACGCTCCCCGTGCTGGCGGTCATCGCCAATATCGTTAAGAGGTAGACGCGAGGCTTCATCGAAGTCCGCACGACGGCGGCTGCTATAGGCCCACACGACGATTCCCAGGAACATCACGAAAAAGACCAGCGTGACGATTCCCATCAATGTGCCGACGGTCATGCTATTTCTCCTGCGCCGAGAAATCGGTGCCCAGGTGCTGCAGATAAGCGATGAGCGCCTGCATCTCGGTCTTTCCTTCGAGCTTGGCCGTTGCTTCGTCGAGCTGGGCGTCGGTGTAGGGCACGTTCAACCAGTCTTTCTGGACGCGCATGCGGGTTACCACCGTTTCCGGGTCGACCTCGTTATCGGCAAGCCACGGAAAAGCTGGCATGTTCGACTGCGGCACGACGTCACGCGGGTTCATCAGATGGGCCCGATGCCATTCGTCGCTATAGCGCTCACCGATACGTGCAAGGTCCGGCCCCGTACGCTTGGAGCCCCACTGGAACGGCCGGTCGTAGACGAACTCGCCAGCCACGGAATAGTGGCCATAACGCTCGGTCTCGGCCCGGAAGGGGCGAATCATCTGCGAGTGACAGTTGTAGCAACCCTCACGCACGTAGATATCGCGGCCGGCCAGTTCGAGCGCGCCGTAAGGCTCGATGCCTTCGGCGGGTTCGGTTGTCGATGCAGAGAAGAACAGCGGCACGATTTCCACCAGCCCGCCGATACTCACGACGATGACGATGAGAATGGCCATCAGACCGATGTTCTTCTCGACTACTTCATGCGATGCCATGTGAACGGATCTCCCTGAATTAAGCCGTGGCTGCGGCGGTCTGTGCGACCGGTCGCGGGCCAGAAATCGTGCGCCAGGTGTTCCAGGCCATGATCACCATGCCGGCCAGGAACAGAATGCCGCCCAGCAAACGCACTGCGTAGTAGGGGTAGGTCGCCTGCAGCGCCTGAATGAAGCTGTAGGTCAGCGTCCCGTCCGGGTTGCTGGCACGCCACATCAAGCCCTGCATCACGCCCGAAATCCACATCGCGGCGATATAGAGCACTACGCCGATGGTCGCGACCCAGAAATGCAGACTGATGGCCTTGACGCTATACATCTGCGTCTTGCCATACAGGCGCGGGATCAACGCATACAGCGAGCCGATCGTGATGAAGGCAACCCAGCCGAGCGCGCCGGCATGGACATGGCCGATGGTCCAGTCCGTGTAGTGCGACAGCGCGTTCACGGTCTTGATCGACATCATCGGACCTTCGAAGGTCGCCATGCCGTAGAACGACAGCGACACGATCAGGAAGCGGATGATCGGATCGTCGCGCAGCTTATGCCATGCGCCCGAGAGCGTCATGATGCCGTTGATCATGCCGCCCCAGGACGGCGCCAGCAGGATCAGCGAGAACGCCATGCCCAGCGATTGTGCCCATTCCGGCAACGACGTGTAGTGCAGGTGATGCGGGCCGGCCCACATGTAGATCGAGATCAGCGCCCAGAAGTGCACGACCGACAAACGGTAGGAGTAGATCGGGCGCTCGGCCTGCTTGGGCACGAAGTAATACATCATGCCCAGGAAGCCCGCGGTCAGGAAGAAACCGACGGCGTTATGCCCGTACCACCACTGCACCATCGCGTCGACCGCACCCGAATAGACCGGGTAGGAGTGCGTCCACGATGTCGGAATCTGGATGCTGTTGATGATATGCAGCAGAGCGACGGTCAACACATAGGCGCCGAAGAACCAGTTGGCGACATAAATGTGCTTGGCCTTGCGCTTGACGATGGTGCCGAAGAATACGATCGCGTAGACCACCCAGACCACCGCGATCAGGATATCCAGCGGCCAGATCAGTTCGGCATATTCCTTGCTCTGGGTCAGCCCCAGCGGAAGCGTGATGACCGCGCCGACGATCACCGCCTGCCAGCCCCAGAACGTGAACGCGGCGAGCTTGAAGCGATCGCCGAACAGTCCGGTGTGGCAGGTTCGTTGTACGACGTAATAAGAAGTCGCAAACAGCCCTGAGCCGCCAAATGCGAAGATCACCGCATTCGTATGCAGTGGTCGTAAACGGCTGTATGTCAGCCATGGGACATCAAAATTAAGGGAAGGGAAGAGCAGTTGGGCGGCGATCAACACCCCCACAGCCATCCCGATAATCCCCCAAAACACGGTGACCAGCGTGAACTGGCGCACCACCTTTTCGTTATAGCGCGGGGTAGCGTCCATCGATCGTTCCAGCGGTTGCAAGACCAGACAACCCCCGGTTTTCGCTGTGATTTCGAATAATACTCTCAGCGAACCGGGGTACGGCGACGCGCAGATGCTAGCCCTCAGCCAGGGTGAGCGAATTGATCTAAATCAAATATGACCGGACGCTGAAGGAGATCGTCGTCTCGCCGGGTTGTTGCGGCGCGCAAGTATGCGCTCGATCGCGCGAACGCAGGCGGGGCCAGCGCATTGTCGCGATCTGCAAGGTCCGCAACGCCGAGACGGCTCGTTATTAATAAGGTATGGGGTTTGTCGCAGGCGATATGGTGGCGCGGCGGGCCAGGAAGCCGCGCACAAAAAAGCCGGCATGAGCCGGCCTGCATGGACTATCCGAATGGGAATGGCTCCCCGGGACGGGCTCGAACCGCCGACCTAGTGATTAACAGTCACCCGCTCTACCAACTGAGCTACCGGGGAATCGGATATCCGCTTGTGTTCGCTCTGTAGCGAAGGCCGCGTATGCTAGGGGACAGCCATGGATTTGGCAAGCACGAATCGCAAATTTTTATCGGTCGAAGTGCGTGCGGCCAGGTGGTAGGCCGTGCCTCCAGTATGAATGTCTTCGCGTAGGCACTCGAAGGAGCCGGACCCGTCTCGCACGAGGCTTGTTTTCAGGCCAATCGTGCCAATTGTGGATATTCATGAGCGAAAGCAGTTTCAAACTCAAGGCAGACTGGGCGCCGGCCGGTGACCAGCCCACGGCGATCGCGGGGCTTCTGGAAGGACTGGAAGACGGGCTTGCGCACCAGGTGCTGCTGGGCGTAACCGGTTCGGGCAAGACCTTCACCATGGCGAATGTCGCCATGCAGGCCGGCCGACCCATGCTGATAATGGCCCCCAACAAGACGTTGGCCGCCCAGCTGTACGGCGAAATGCGCGAGTTCTTTCCGGATAATGCGGTCGAGTACTTCGTGTCGTACTACGACTATTACCAGCCGGAAGCGTATGTGCCGGCCTCGGATACCTTTATCGAGAAGGATTCGTCGGTCAACGAGCATATCGAACAGATGCGCCTGTCGGCGACCAAGGCGCTGATGGAACGTCGCGATACCATCATCGTGGCCTCGGTTTCGGCGATCTACGGCCTGGGTGATCCGAAGGCCTATTTCTCGATGGTACTGCATCTCGATCAGGGCGATCGCATCGGCCAGCGCGATATCGTCAAGCGCCTGACCGAGCTGCAGTACAAGCGCAACGACGTGGCGCTGGAGCGCGGCTGCTATCGCGTGCGCGGCGAAATCATCGATGTGTTTCCGGCCGAGGCCGACGATGAGGCCGTGCGCATCGAGCTGTTCGATGATGAGGTCGAACGCCTGTCGTATTTCGATCCGCTTACCGGCACGGTCAACCGGAAAGTGCCGCGGCTGACGATTTATCCGAAGACCCATTACGTCACCCCGCGCGAGCGCATGGTCGGGGCGATGGATTCGATCAAGGCTGAGATGAAGGAGCGGGTCAAGCAGTTCGAGTCCCAGGGCAAGCTGCTCGAAGCCCAGCGTATCGAACAGCGCACGCTCTTCGATCTGGAGATGATCAACGAAATCGGCTTCTGTTCGGGTATCGAGAACTACTCGCGTTATCTGTCGGGCCGTGCGCCGGGTGAGCCGCCGCCGTGTCTGCTCGATTATCTGCCCGACGACGCCATCATGGTGCTCGACGAGTCGCATGTGACCGTTCCGCAGATCGGCGGCATGTACAAGGGCGACCGGGCACGCAAGGAAACGCTCGTGGAATACGGCTTTCGGCTGCCCTCGGCGCTCGATAACCGTCCGCTCAAGTTCGAGGAATTCGAGCGCGTAGCGCCACAGATGATTTATGTATCGGCCACGCCGGGCAACTACGAAACCGAGCATGCCGACAACACCGTGGAACAGGTCGTGCGCCCCACCGGCCTGGTGGACCCCGAGGTCGAAATCCGCCCGGCCGGCAATCAGGTGGACGATCTGCTCTCCGAGATCAAGGAAGTCACGGCCAAGAACCAGCGCGTTCTGGTCACCACGCTGACCAAGCGCATGGCCGAGGATCTGACCGAATACCTGCACGAGGCGGGTGTCGCGGTGCGTTATCTGCACTCGGATATCGATACCGTCGAACGCAGCGAGATCATTCGCGATCTACGCCTGGGCGAGTTCGACGTGCTGGTGGGCATCAACCTGCTGCGTGAGGGCCTGGATATTCCCGAGGTCGCGCTGGTGGGTATTCTGGATGCCGACAAGGAAGGCTTCCTGCGCGCCGAGCGCTCGCTCATCCAGACCATCGGCCGGGCGGCACGCAACGTCGACGGGCGCGCGATTCTTTATGCCGATCAGATTACCGGCTCCATGCGGCGAGCCCTGGATGAAACCGAACGTCGCCGTGCCAAGCAGGTCGCTTTCAACGAAGAGCACGGCATTACGCCGAAAACGATTCAGAAGGCGGTGGCCGACGTCATGCGCCACGGCTACGAGGAATACAGCGAGGTCAAGGAGCGCAAGAAGGTGGCCGAAGTCGGCGCCGACTATGCACGCATGACCCCGAGCCAGCTGGCCAAGGAAATCGAAAAGCTCGAGAAGCAGATGTTCAAGCACGCCGAAAACCTGGAATTCGAGCAGGCCGGCGAGATTCGCGACCGGATCGGCAAGCTGCGCGAGCACGCTTTCGAGCTGCCGGCCAAAGCCGGCTGATCGAGCACTGCGGCGGGCGAGGCATTCGTGGCTGCCGAAGCCAGGCAAGGGCATGTGCTCGTCACCGGCGGTCCGGGCTCAGGTACCAGTACGCTCGCCGAGGCACTCGCCGCGCATCTGGCGGTGGCTTGGGTCGAGGCAGACGATTATTACTGGCAGCCCAGTGATCCGCCTTTCCAGTACAAATACGGCGCATCAGAGCGCGCCGAGCGTTTGCTCAAGACGCTGGGAAAGACGGAGCGTGCCGTGGTGGCGGGGTCGGTGATGGGGTGGGGCGACGCCGTCGAAAAGGCCTTTGGTCGCATCATCTTCATTCATACCGACCCGACCACGCGCATGGCCCGTCTGCAAGCGCGCGAACGCCAGCGCTACGGCGCAGCCAGGCCGGGTTTTCTCGCATGGGCCGCCGGTTACGATGCGGGCCAGCGCCCGGGACGCTCGCCAGGGAAGCTCTGCGCAACCTCTCGCGGCTCGCGTTCGAGTCCTCACAGACGGTGCGACAAGACGTCCGAGCGCAGCGCCTGCCTCATTGGCAGGTCAAGCTCGGCAACGCAGCCGCGGCGTCTGTGAGGCCGAACCCCTTCGGGGCCGGGGCTTTGCGCGCGCTTGATCGGCGTCAGTGTTTGCTACCGTGCAACGAGCACGCCACGCTCTCACTTCCTAGCCAATCGCGCGCAAAGCACGCCGGCGCGACCGTGACAGGTTGTGCAGAGCTTCCCTAGCCCGGCATGAGGCATGGCTGGCACAGCGCGCCGAGCCCGTGCTGCGCCGGGACGGCGGGTGTGAACTCGGCGCGCTTACGGCTGACGCGGTGTCGTTCTGCGAGGGTAGTCGGACGTAAGCGATCGTCCCGCGGCACAAAAATGTTTCGGTAAAGGGTTGCCTCGGCCCGCTGGCGCCGGTATTGTTTCGCACCTCGACAGGCGCGTAGCTCAGTTGGTTAGAGCGCTACCTTGACATGGTAGAGGTCGGTGGTTCGAATCCACTCGCGCCTACCAGTTTGTTGATATCTGGCGGTCGTGCCGTGGTTCGATATCACGGCGATCGACGGGATTCTCACCACCGACCCTACGGGTCGGGGTTGTCGGCTTCTTGACGAAGCCGATCCTGCGGACTCCCTTCGGTCGCGTTACCTCGCTTCGCGCGGTTATCGAATCCACTCGCGCTTACCAGTTTGTTTATCTCTGTTGTCGTGCCGTGGTTCGATGCCACGGTGATCGACAGTCGGAAGCCTGAAGAAGCCGCAGCCGGGTTTTCCCGCCCGCGGCTTTTTTGTTTCGCGCATTCGCTGTCCGGCGAGTGACATGCACGCGGCCTCTGGTATGGGCCGCCACTGACAAAGGAATGCCATGCCCGCTATCTCTTTGCCCGACGGTTCCGTCAAGCACTTCGATCATCCGGTGACCGGCATGCAGGTCGCCGAGTCCATTGGTGCGGGTCTGGCCAAGGCCACGCTCGCCGCCCGAATCGACGGCCGCCTCGCCGACGCCTGTGTTGAAATCGATCACGACGCCGAGGTCGCGCTGATCACTGCGCGCGATCGCGAAGGGCTCGATATCATCCGTCACTCCTGTGCGCATCTGCTCGGGCAGGCGCTCAAGACCCTGTATCCGAACGTACAGATGGCGATCGGCCCGGTCATCGAAGACGGTTTTTATTACGATATCGCCATCGACCGCACCCTCACGCCGGAAGATCTGGAAAAGATCGAGGCGCGGATGCATGAACTGGCCGAGCGCGATCACGACGTGATCCGCGAAGTGGTCACCCGCGAACAAGCCTTGGCCACGTTTGCCGCCCGCAACGAGCCCTATAAACAGGAGATCGTGCACGGCATCCCCGAGGGCGAAACCATTGCCTTGTACCACCATGAAGACTACACCGACATGTGTGTCGGCCCGCACGTGCCGAATTCGCGGCATTTGCGTGCGTTCAAGCTGACCAGTCTGGCCGGCGCCTACTGGCGTGGCGATGCCGACAACGAGATGCTGACCCGTATCTACGGTACCGCCTGGGCGAACAAGAAGGATCTCAAGGCCTATCTCGCCCATATCGAGGAGGCCAAGAAGCGCGATCATCGCCTGATCGGCCGGCGCCAGGATCTGTTCCATATCCAGGAAGAAGCCCCGGGTATGGTGTTCTGGCACGATCGTGGCTGGCAGATTTATCTGCAGATCACCGATTACATCCGTGCCCGGCTGAGCCGCCAGGGCTATCGCGAGGTGCATACGCCCTCGCTTATTGATCTGTCGCTGTGGGAAAAATCCGGCCACGCGGAAAAGTTCATCGAGGACATGTTCATTACCGGTTCCGAGGAGCGGCAGTTCGCGGTCAAGCCGATGAACTGTCCCGCCCATGTGCAGATCTACAATCGCGGGTTGAAGAGCTATCGCGATTTGCCGCTGCGCCTGGCGGAATTCGGCTCCTGTCATCGCAACGAGCCCTCGGGCACGCTGCACGGCCTGATGCGGGTGCGCGGGTTTACCCAGGACGATGCGCATATCTTCTGTACCGAAGCCCAGATTGGCGCCGAGGTTGGTACGTTCATCGACCTGTTGTACGCGGTCTATCGCGACTTCGGCTTCGAAGAGGTGCTCATCAAGCTCTCGACTCGGCCGGAAAAACGTGTCGGTTCCGATGCCGTCTGGGACAAGTCCGAAGCCGCCTTGCAAAAGTGTCTGGAAGACAAGGGTCTCGACTTCGAGCTGCAACCGGGCGAGGGCGCCTTCTACGGACCCAAGATCGAGTTTTCCCTGCGCGACTGTCTAAATCGCGTGTGGCAGCTGGGGACCGCGCAGCTGGATTTCTCCATGCCCGAGCGCCTGGGTGCCGAATACGTCGACGAGAACGGCGATCGTCAGGTGCCGGTGATGATTCACCGTGCCATCCTGGGCTCGTTGGAGCGCTTCATCGGCATTCTGATCGAGCACTATGCGGGTTCCATGCCGTTGTGGCTGTCGCCTTCGCAGGCGGTATTGCTCAATATTACCGACGCCCAGGCCGGGTTTGTCGAAGACACGGCCACGCAGCTTCGTGACGCGGGGCTACGTGTGGATACGGACTTGCGAAACGAAAAGATCGGCTACAAGATTCGTGAACATACGATGCAGCGCGTGCCCTATCTTCTGGTGGTCGGCGATCGCGAAGTCGAGTCGAACGCCGTCGCGGTTCGAACCCGTGAAGGCGAGGATCTCGGCAGTATGAGCGTCGATGCGTTCCTGGCCCTGGCCAATGAACGCATCAAGGCCAGAAATTAGCCTTATGAGGCTGGCGTGCGCGTTATCATCTGCTATACTCGCGCGCTTCGCGCAATTCGTGCGTGGCAAAAGCAGTACGAATATGCCGGTAATGCAAGGAGGACGCTGAAATCGCTTCTGGACAAAAGGATCGTCGCAACGATGCGATAACCGCGCGGGAGGTCCGCGTGATCGACCCCGACGGGGAACAAGTCGGCATCATGCGAATCGAGGATGCGCTCGAAAAGGCAGCTGAGTATTCACTCGACCTGGTCGAGGTTTCGCCCAATGCCAATCCGCCGGTTACCCGGATCATGGATTATGGCAAGCACATCTTCGAAAAGAAGAAAACGCAGCAGGCCGGTAAGCAGAAACAGAAGCAGACGCAGCTCAAGGAAGTGAAGTTCCGCCCGGGTACAGACAAGGGCGACTACAACATCAAGCTGCGTAAGCTTAAAGAGTTTCTCGAAGACGGCGACAAGATCAAGATCACGCTGCGTTTTCGTGGCCGCGAAATGGCCCATCAGGAACTCGGCATGGAGTTGATGGACCGCGTTCGCGACGACCTCGAAGAAATGGCCAGTGTCGAACAGCATCCAGAGATGCAGGGTCGTCTGATGACCATGGTCATGGCACCGCTCAAGGGCGTGCCCAAGAACAGCAAAAAGTAACCAGACCCGGCCGGGCCGGGACATGTTCGATTTAGAGAGAAGTTATGCCCAAGCTCAAGACGAACCGCGGCGCCGCGAAACGTTTCAAGCGTACCGGCAGCGGCAAGCTGCGTCGCCGTCGCGCTTTCGACAACCATATCCTGACCAAGAAGGCGCCCAAGCGTAAGCGTCGTCTGGCCCAGGGGGCGCTGGTGGCGCATTGCGATCAGCCCGCCATGGACCGCCTGATTCCCTACAAATAGGGAAGGGCGCTGCGCGCGCAGCGGGTCTGAAAGATATTCGGCTCGCCGACCTGCCCGTTTGGCACGTCGGCGGATAGTTTTTAAACAGTTATAAACAGGAAACGCGAAAATGGCACGAGTCAGTCGCGGCGTGACGGCCAAGGCCCGTCACAAAAAAGTGCTCAAACAGGCTAAGGGTTATTACGGTGCGCGCAGTCGTACCTATCGCGTTGCCCGCCAGGCCGTGTTCAAGGCCGGTCAGTACGCCTATCGTGACCGTCGCAACCGCAAGCGCGATTTCCGCGCGCTGTGGATCACGCGGATCAGCGCGGGCGCGAAGGAACTGGGCACCTCGTACAGCAAGTTGATGAACGGCCTGAAGAAGTCCGGCATCGAGCTGGATCGCAAGATTCTCGCGGACCTAGCCGTGCGCGACAAGGCAACGTTTGCGGCGATCGTCGAGCAGGCGAAATCCGCCCAGGCCTGACTCGTTGGCCCGGTTCCTTCGAATCGGGCATTCTCCGGCTGACCGATATCGTATAACCGATATTGGCAAGCGAGTGAGCATTCTCGATAAAGGGAAAGGCGGTCGCCTTTCCCTTTTCGTGTTTGTGAGTGCGTGCCTGTGTCGGCCGGGGGCTTTTCATAGATTTCCGGTTGCAGGAGTTGCGGCGCATGACTAGCGAACTCGAGCGTCTGCGCAAGCAGGCGATCGCCGATATCGAGGCGTCGGACAGCCTTCAGGCCCTGGATGCGCAGCGCGTATCGTTGCTGGGTAAAAAGGGCGCGGTGACCGCGCAGCTCAAGCAATTGGGCGCCTTGCCGCCCGACCAGCGCCGCGACGAAGGCGCACGCATCAATCACGTCAAGGCCGAGTTGGCGGATGCGATCAATACCCGACGCGAAGCCCTCGAGGCCGAGGCGAGGGCGCGCCGCATGGCGCAGGAGAGCGTCGATGTGACGCTGCCCGGCCGAGGGCGGCGCCCCGGGGCAGGTCATCCGATCACGTTAACGCGCGAACGTATCGAGCGTTTATTCGTGCATAACGGTTTCGAGGTCGTCCAGGGCCCGGAAATCGAAGACGATTACCATAATTTCGAAGCGCTGAACGTGCCGCCGGATCACCCCGCGCGGGCCATGCAGGACACGTTCTATGTCGATGGCGCGCGGCTTTTGTTGCGCACGCATACTTCGCCGGTGCAGGTACGCACCATGGAATCGCGCCAGCCGCCGATTCGCGTGATCGCGCCGGGACGCGTTTACCGTTGCGATTCCGATCGCACGCATAGCCCCATGTTCCATCAGGTCGAAGCCCTGTATGTGGCCGAGGGCGTAAGTTTTGCCCAGCTGCGTTCGGAGTTGCAGGCGTTTCTCGAGGGTTTTTTCGCAACCGAATTGAAGCTGCGTTTTCGGCCGTCCTATTTCCCGTTCACCGAGCCTTCCGCGGAAGTCGATATCGATGGCCGTAGTCTGGGCACGGGTTCAGGCTGGATGGAAGTGCTCGGCTGCGGCATGGTGCATCCGCGTGTGCTCGAGGCTGCCGGTATCGACAGCCAGCGTTATACCGGCTATGCGGTCGGCATGGGCGTTGAGCGGCTGGCGATGCTGCGTTACGGCGTGACCGATCTCCGGCAATTCTACGACAACGATCTGCGTTTTCTCGAGCAGTTCGCCTAGCGGGTACACACGGCGCTGGCGCGCGGTGTGCGACCGTTCTTTCGATATTGGCTGATGTATGAAGATTAGCGAACAGTGGTTGCGCGAGTGGGTCGAGACCGACGCATCGGTCGATGTGCTCACCCGAGAGCTGACCATGGCCGGGCTCGAAGTGGACGACGTGCTCGATGGCGGGCCAGTGCTCGATGCCGTCGTGGTCGGCCGTATTACCGAGTGCAAGCCGCACCCACAGGCGGATCGGCTCAAGCTTTGCCAGGTGGATGTCGGCAGCGATACGCCGCTGGCGATCGTCTGCGGCGCGCCCAATGCCGCGACCGACCTTATGGTGCCGGTCGCGCTGGTGGGTGCCACGCTGCCGAACGGGCTGACCATCGAAGCGACGGAAATTCGCGGCGAGGCCTCGGCCGGCATGCTCTGTAGTGCCAGCGAGCTCGGGTTGAGTCAGGATTCGGCCGGCTTGTTCGCGCTCGCACCCGATGCGCCGGTGGGCATGCCCCTGAGCGACTATCTGGGGCTGCCGGATCGCATCCTGGATATAGATCTCACCCCCAACCGGGGCGATTGCTTGAGCCTGCGTGGTGTGGCCCGCGAAATTGCAGTCGCGCAGGACCTGCCGGTACACGCGCCCGCGATTTCGGCACCGCCGGCAAGCATCGGCGCCCGGCGCGCGGTGCGTATCGATGCCCCCGATCGCTGTGCGGCCTATGCGGCACGCACGATCGAGAACATACAGGCAAACGCCGCGACGCCGGTCTGGATGAGCGAACGACTGCGCCGCGCTGGCGTTCGCCGGATCAGCCTGCCGGTGGATATCGGCAATTACGTAATGCTGGAGTTCGGCCAGCCCATGCATGCCTTCGACGCCGACAAGCTCGAGGGCACGATCTGTGTAAGGCTGGCGAGTGAGGGCGAACATATCGTCACCCTCGACGGCGAAGATGTCGCCCTGGATGCCAGCACGCTGGTCATCGCCGATGACAGCGGGCCGGTGGCGATCGCCGGCATGATTGGCGGCCAGCGTACGGCCGTGGACGAACACACGCGCAATGTCGTGTTCGAATCCGCCTGTTTCACGCCGGCGGCCGTGGCCGGGCAGGGGCGGCGCTACAAGATTCATACCGATTCGCTGCACCGCTTCGAGCGCGGCGTTGATCCGGCCCTGTACTCGCTCGCCCTCGATCGCGCGGCCGAATTGTTGGTTGGCCACGGGGGCGGCTCGGCCGGGCCCGTCGTCGTAACCGAAGGTGCGCCGGTATGGCCGCAGCCTCGGCGTATCGCGCTCGATACGCACCATATTTCGCGCCTGCTGGGCCAGAGCGTCGATGATGCCTGGGTCGAGAAGGCTTTGCCCGCGCTGGGTATCACGCTGGAAGCCGAGGGCGAAGGCCAGTGGATCGCGTGTCCGCCGAGCTGGCGCTACGATCTCGAAATCGAAGCGGATCTGATCGAGGAAGTCGCGCGGGTGTATGGCTACGACCATCTGCAGACGCGCGATTCCAGCGTAACCCTGCCGCCGGTGCCGGCGGACGGCGGTCTGGATACGGCGGCCCATGCGGGTATTACCCTGCGTGAACGCGGCTATAACGAAGCGATTACCTACAGCTTTGTCGAGCCGGGGCTGCATGCGCAACTCACGGGTGGCGAACCCGCGGTGGTACTGGACAACCCGATCTCCGATCAGCTTGTGGAAATGCGGCGTACCCTGTGGGCCGGGCTGCTGCCGAGTTGGCATCACAACGTACGCCGCCAGCAGGCCACGATTCGGCTCTACGAGCGGGGTCTGCGCTTCATTCCGGACGGCCAGTCCGAACATGGTATCGGCCAGCACGATACGCTGGCCGGCCTGGCCAGTGGTCTCGCGGAAGATACGCACTGGGACCGGCCTGCCCGCGCACTGGATTTCTTCGACATCAAGGGCGATGTCGAGGCGTTGTTCGCCGGCGTGCCCGGCCGCCTGACCTTTGAAGCTGCGGCCCATCCGGCCCTGCACCCCGGCCGTAGCGCACAAATCGTGCTGGACGGTAAACCTGTCGGTTGGCTCGGCCAGCTATCTCCCGACTTTTCGAAGCGCTATAAAAACATAGAATTACCGTATGTTTTTGAAGTGGATTATGAAGCGTTGGGTAAGCCCGGCGATATCCGTTTCGAAGCATTGTCCGAGCAGCCGACCGTACGCCGCGACCTGGCGTTGGTCGTCGCCGAGGGGGTGCCGGTCGCTGCCTTGGTCGATGCGATCGAAAGCGTCGATGTGCCCGAATTGCGCTCGGTTCAGATTTTCGATGTGTTTCGCGGTGAAGGGCTTGAGACTGGTTTCAAGAGCGTAGCTTTAGGCTTGATTTTCCAAGATAAAGCGAGCACGCTTACCGACGAACGGGTGGAGAAAATAATCGATCGCGTCCTGACCGCTCTGCACGAGCGCTGCGACGCGCGTATCAGGGGTGAATAATCGTGGCATTGACCAAAGCGGATCTGACCGAAAGTCTTTTCGACCAGTTGGGCTTTAACAAGCGCGAGTCGAAAGAATTTGTCGATTGCTTCTTTGAAGAAGTACGTCAAACCCTTGAAGAAGGGGAATACGTCAAACTCTCCGGGTTCGGCAATTTCGAGCTACGGGACAAGAATCAGCGTCCCGGCCGGAACCCCAAGACCGGTGAGGAAATCCCGATCTCCGCGCGACGTGTGGTGAGTTTCAAGCCAGGCCAGAAAATGCGCGCCCGCGTCGAGTCGAGCATTGACGCAAACAGCTGAAGAACTGCCGCGGATCCCCGACAAACGCTACTTCACGATCGGTGAAGTCAGCGAGCTTTGTCGGGTCAAGCCGCATGTGCTGCGCTACTGGGAGCAGGAGTTCTCTCAGCTCAAACCGGTAAAGCGGCGCGGTAACCGCCGCTACTACCAGCAGCACGATGTCATCATTGCGCGCGATATCCGTATGTTGCTCTACGAGCAGGGTTTTACCATTCAGGGCGCGCGTCTGCAGTTGCGTGACAAGGGCCGCGTACTCGCGGCGCTTCCGGTGGCCAGCGCCGCCGATTCGCTCGCTTCGATCCGCCAGGAACTCGAAGCCATCGCCCAAAATCTGGACTGATCGCAGGCAAGTCGATCGACGTTGCGATTATCGCTCGACGTACGGCATATCTCTGATACCATACGCATCTTCTCGGGGTATGGCGCAGCTTGGTAGCGCGTCTGCATGGGGTGCAGAAGGTCGCAGGTTCAAATCCTGCTACCCCGACCAATTTTCCCTCTTCGTATCAGCGGGGTAGGGCCTTCGCCTGGAGGCCCGCTCTCGAGCATACCGAAATTAGCGCTTGCACAGTGGGGCAAGTGCTTCCTGAAATTCGGTGGCTTTGCCGTTCAAAGATTCCGTCGCAGCGCCGATCCCGTCTGCTCCTTTGGCCGCCATATCCGGAAAGCCTAGGCCGATACCCAGCATCAAGTTGCCTGCGCAGTCTTGCCATTCGGAGTAGGCTTGGTAGAGACGATCGAAGTCGTTCTTCAAAATGTCTGCGTAATATAGACGTGCAATTATTCGAAGTTCAGTGAGAGAGTCGAGAGCAATCGAGTAACCGTCGGTAACTTCGCCGCGGCTGCGCATGATAGATAGCTCTTGAGTTTTCTGGATTGCCTCGTCTTGAAGCTGTTCAGCAAGTCGGTACATTTGCTCAATTCGCTCTCTATCGCGGTCGCTTACCGAGTCCCGATGTTCGAGAAAGGCTTTCACCATTGGCCCGATTTGCGAAATTGCCGCGCCGATGACGGTGCCAAGCGCGATCCCAGCTCCGTCTATAGCCACTATAAGCTCGCAGTACTGACGCGCACATAGCTGCGCTTGTGATCGAATAGACAGACGGGTGTTTGCTCGGAATAAGCAACACCCTTTCTGTAAATTCGCGATCCTAACGCTGGCGTAA